>NZ_DGTE01000044.1:0-48608 GCF_002393675.1 Streptococcus sp. UBA4344 | reverse complement strand
TAATCTTTTCGTTTTCAACGTAAGCAACACCAGTAGTGTTACTCAAATCGGTCACTTGATTTTGCAAAGCTAATGGTGCAATAAGAGCCAGAGTCAATTCCTTAGTATAAGCGAAGTAATACTTAGTAGGACTTTCTGGCAATTCATAACCAGCAGGGGCGCTCGTTTCAACAGCATAATAGAGCGTATCATAATCATATGTAGGATGACTACTTGAATTAGTAATACGTGCAACCCCACTACTATCAGTAGTATAGCTTGTTATTTCTTCATCATTTGAATCGTCATCATCGCCATCATACTTATAAACCGTAAAGGTTGCACCAGGTAATGTAACACCATAGTTAGATGCATCAACCTTATTTAAAGTATAAGTCCCTGTTGCATAAATACTACCTCCACCTGACTGATGCATATATTGATAATTAGTACTTGTCGAATCTGAGCCATTATTGACCCCCTCAAGTGTTGAAGTATTAGTAACAGTATACCAAGAGCCCTCAGTCGCATCACTAATTTGATAATTATATTTTAGTACATAGTGATTGGAATCTGGTAGGGTAACAGTCATAATTCCCCGACGATACTGATTTGGATAGGCTTCATTGACTGCAACATCTTCGTAAGTCCATGACCAATCACTAGAAGGAACGGCGTTTCCTTCATCATCATACAAAGCTACAGAACCCTGAATCAAAGTGTAGGTTACCTGATCTTTATAGTACTGGAGCGTATCAGTTAAGGTTAACGTATTTGAACCACTAGCTAAATCTTCTGCATCAGGGTTAATATCAATTGAGTAATTTAACACATGAGTATATCCGACTTGATTAGTATTAACTGTACCATTACCGGAACTATCATAAATCATATTTGCTGTAGACCCAGTCTGTGTCTTAGTGACAACACTATCATCTTCACCTGAGGTAGTTGTTGTTCCGACAGTAACTTCTTGAGTTTGATTATCGGAACCAATATCCTTACCATCACTCGTTACAGATACACTATTCGTTAACAGTACTGTTGCTGTCGCCCCTGATTCAACCTTAGTCATATCATACTGAGCTTTAACAGTAACATAAAACGTTGATTCATTATTAATGGCTGATTTTAAAGTTCCACCCTCAGGTGCTGTAAAATCTAAAGTAATAACATTATCCGAAATATTACCTGTCAAGCTCAAATCTTTAGTATTATAAGTATTTGCACCTGCAGTAATCGTATCACCGTTAATTGTTGCGGTTACTGGACCATACTGTGTACCGTAAGTTAGAGAGGCCAGACTTACATCATCTGGTAATGTGTCTGTTACAGTCATACTTGTGGCATTATCATCTAATATTACCTTAATAATCCATGTTAAGGATCCATCAGGACTAGTAATTACTGAACTTCCTTCATTACCATTACCATCTGTTTTTGTTACTTTTTTAGCAGGATAACTTGCATCACTAGTAACGCCATCAATATTCACAGTATTTCTAAACTGTGTCTGACTTGAAACAGTTGAAATATCTAAAGTTGATTTATAGGTATAACTGATATCAGCACTCATTTGGTAGTCTTTCGTTAGAGTGACAGTATAACGAGTATAAGTATCAGATGAATCAATGCTACTATAGCTAATTTGATTACCATTATTTTTAGAAACGGTCATAGTAAAACCATCTGCACCAAAAATACCAACCATCGTATTGTAAACATCAGCTAGCTGAGAAGCTGTATACCAGTGCTTACTGTTATTTTCGCTATACGAAGCTGTCAAACTATCATAAATAGTTGTTCCACTTTGAAGTATACCATTCGTTGGTTTTGAAATTGTCGTTGACCAAGTCGCTATCTTCACATTGTCATCACTTGTATCTTCCGAATTCACATAAGACTTCGACACTCCACCAGTTCCTGGTATCGTAACGGTTCCTGTTGAACTTGACTGATCATTAGTTGTACTATTATCGCCGTCTTTATCAATAATTGCTTTATTGTTTACTGTCTGACTTGAAAAGCTACTCTCTGGTGCTTCTGTAGTGTAGGTAATAGTATAAGTATTTGTATTCTTGCCATCTGAGGTTACAGCATCAAATTTAATTCCTGTAATTTTACCATTAGAATATTGAAAACTATAACCTGAATTAGGTGATACTGAAACATTACCCGTAATATCTCCAAACATATCATCAGTTAATAAGGAACCTGATAAATCATTTTTACTATTATTAACTGTTATAGTCCATGTAATTAGACCTGTCTGGCTATCATAAGAACCTGTTTTACTGATAGAAGAGACAATTGACAAACTATTCCACGAGCTTCCATCGTCTGTAACAGTATCTTCACCATCAGTAGAAGTTGAGCTAACAGTATTATTTACTGCCACAGTACCATCACTAACAGTTAAGCCTGTCACCTTATAACGATAAGTAATTGTATAAAAATGTCCAATTCTATTGCCACTCGAGTCTAGACCTCCAGATACCAATTGTGGCAAAGTCATTGACCAAGTACCACTAGCCGTATCGAAAGTAGGACTTGCAGACACCGTCTCCGTACTAGTAACATTACTTGTACTACCTGTATAAGTCGATTCTGTAACAGAAACACTATCAACAGAATCAATAGAAACGCCAGAGGCTGTCAAAGCATCTGTTACAGTAATATTTCCAGGTGTTCCATTTAAAGAATTCACAGTTACTGTATAAGTAATATAAGGTATGTCACCATCATATGAAACGAAACCTGACTTCTCTGTTGTAATATCATAATTTTTAGAGATATTCTCCTCACTTATGGTAACAGTTACTTTGTCTGAAAAGTCAGCAACGTAGTCTCCATTATCTTGTTTATTACTTTCACTCATTTCCATATCATATTGGAAACTACCTTCAACAGTTGAATCCGAGGCAAGCCGTGCTACATAACTATCTGAAAAGTGAATAAGCATATAATACTTGCCGTCTGCATCTTGTACAAACTCAAAAGTAGCAGCTGTATTACCATTTCTATCCAGAGCATTATAGGTCGCCCCTGTTTGAACAGTCACACCTTCAGGCATTTCAAGATAGTAATTGGTATTAGATGCCAAAGTATCCCCATTAATACCCGAAAAGCTTAAGCTCAAATTTGTTGATACAATCCCAGTTGCCAAATCTAGAGAAGAAGGTGTCACTGTATAATCACCACTTAAGTAATCTGAAAAGTCAGCATATGTGACATCTGCGACAGTATAGTTTGAAAAACTATCTGACTTAAAATCAACGCTTGTGACATTTTCTGAACTGTCTTGGTTAATCGTTGTATCAGTCTGTCCTGTGAGGTCCTCCACCTTATTGACATCATTGTCCACAAAGTGATAAAGTTTCCAGTTACCTCCAAGTTCAGAACTTGAAACGGCATTCTTAAAGGCGATTGAGACATTGACATCCTTACTTGGTTCAACTTCTTCACCACTTGCTGTGACAAACGAAATATCATATGTGTAAGCTTGTGCCAAAGTTTGCTTTGTTTCACTCAAAACAGATGTCAGCTTGTCATTAATAGCGCTCGTATCTGATACTGGGCTGACTTTTAACGTAACAGGTTCTGAAAACGTGTTATCTTCGTATGTTGCCGTCACCGTAACATCTGATGTTTCAGCACTGAGACTTCCCGCGGCGACAGCATCTGGATCTGACGACTCTGTCTCTGCTTCTGATGTTGTTGTGCTACTATCTGATGCTTCTGAACTTTCTGCTTGACTGCTTTCTTCTTGCAAAGCTTCAGTAGTTGTTTCTTCCGAACTACTTACTGACTGAATAACAGAAGAACTGCTATCTGTACTAATTGTTAGGGCTGGTAATATCAGTAAATAGGTGGTACAGAAAACAACTACCAGTGATAGTGCCAAAGCAATCTTTGCAATGATACTATCGTGGACCCGCTTTTTTACTAAAATTGCTAACCTTACCCATAGCTTTAACATTGGAACTCCTTTCTAAACATAATTTGTTAACTCTTTAATCGATTGTCCCCATACGAGGAAGGGGCCAAATCCTAAAACTTAGTTTCCCAACTAACTGTTCTTCGTCTACCACACCAACAGCTTTATTACGTGAGTCGATAGAAACTTTTCGGTGATCTCCCATCACGAAGTACTTGCCATCTGGTACTTGATAAGGTAAGTCGATATTGGTTTCTCCGTAATCTTTTTCACCTTTTTGTAAATAAGGCTCTTTGATTTTCTTTCCGTCAACATAGACATTACCTTTTTTGTCAATGTTGACCCATTGGCCTGATGTTGCAATAACACGCTTTACCAAAACTTTGTTATTATAATAAAATGCCACAACATCACCCTGTTTCAAATGTTTCTTGCTAACAGAAACTACCATATCTCCAGCCTTCAAAGTCGGAGTCATTGAATTTCCGTAGATTTGTAAAACAGGTAACCAAATTGTCGCAACAAGTACAGCCAAAGCTGCTACTGTCACTAAGGTAAAAACTGTGCTGCGTAGAGTTCGAATATAGCGTTCACGATATTTAATTTTTCCTAGTTCTTTTGAAAGCTCCTCGGCTTTTGGTAAATCGGATGAATTAATTTTCTGTGATTTTTTTTCAACTAATGGTTTCATGTTAAAAATTTCAGCCTCTTACGCTTCATCATCTACATTCTTTTTGGCATCTGCCATACGCTTAACGTTATAAAGATACGTATCCGCTGCTGCCTGTGCTTCTTCAAAAACTTTACTGATAGCAAGGGCAGCTTCAGCAATTGAGCCAGCATCTGAAACTTGCAGCTCACGACGCTCAAGCTTACCTTCAAGTTTTTTTACTTGATCTTGAAGTTCTTCAATTTCTTTAGCTTGTTCTACAAGCAGCTCAAATAAATCTGAACGACGTAA
Source organism: Streptococcus sp. UBA4344 (assembly GCF_002393675.1). Lineage (NCBI taxonomy): Bacteria > Bacillati > Bacillota > Bacilli > Lactobacillales > Streptococcaceae > Streptococcus > Streptococcus sp. UBA4344. The sequence continues at coordinate 43,731 of NZ_DGTE01000044.1, read as the reverse complement.
TTTTCTTAATTGTTTAGCATCAAGCACTTTAGGACCTCCTCTTAGTATTCCTCTTCACATAAAGCTCACATAAATCTTAATGTATATTTATTCTCATTCTGAAAAAATAAAGATAAAATAAACATTTTTTCATTTTGTCGTTTTATATATCTAGGTGTTTTGGAGAATATTATAATATTTTTTTGCGATTTTGAAAAGGGATTTTGTGTAAGTGATACTTTTTTTTAACTTTTGTATCCTAGTTCTAATTTTCTTAATATTTTGTCCTCTATCACTGTTAGAAAAGCTAACAATGATAACTTTGTTAAGTAAAACGTTATCATAATCGTAGGATTGATGTAGCTTAATTTTTAGGTTTATGTTACAATGCTAAATTGATTAGGTATAATTTTTTGTCTTTTCAGAAATATTACATCATTCAAGTAGGGGATTATTTATGAAAAATTTATCAAAAAAACAACAACAAGTCTTAGAGACTAAACACCGTTTATCAAAAGCCCTTTATCTACTGATTACTGAACGACATTATGACAAAATCACTATCTATCATATCCTTGACAAAGCTGCTATTTCACGACGCACATTTTATCGCTACTTTGATGACAAAGCCGATTTAATGGATTTCTGTTTAGATAACTTTGTTAAAGGTTATTATCTACAGCGAGATAATTTTATCTTAGCGGAGAGTGTAGAGGACGTTTTCTTAGTCACTTTGAATTTTATGTATTCGAATAAAGCTTTTATTTCATCACTTGTTGAAAGTGGCCACTTTTCATTACTAACAGAAAAATTCAATCAAAAATCTGCACAAATTTACAAAACCATCAATCTCCCCTGGTGTGTTGATGATACTGTAGATAGCAACATTGATTACATCTCAAAAGGTTTATTTGGTGCCTATCTTAACATCCTACAATTTTGGTTAACTAAAGATGAGCCTGAAGAACCCGAACTTATTGCAAAAAATCTATCCCTTCTTTTTTATTCTATTCCTAGTTACTTCAATGCTCCCTCAGAAGAACAAACAAAGATAAGAAACAAAAGATAGGGGTATTTATTTTTAAAATTTTTTGTAATGATTTAATGACATACTCCCATGTCTCTAAATCCTGTTGCTTTATTTCCTTTCTTGACACTTTCTTTCATAAAGTTGACAAGAAAACCGCTAACATTGACAGATTTACCGTTTCCATTTTGCTATAAGTTGACACATTGATATTTTAATTGACAGTTTTTTGACACTTATTAATCACAGTTAACTGTAAGGATTAGTAAGTTATCCACAAAAAATATTAATCAATAAGCCCTAAAGTCAACTTAATCGTTCAGTTAAGCAAACCTGCTCTATGTATTTTTTCTTGTGTTCCCGTAAAAGTAGGTCTCAATGACCTTAAATAGATAAAAAGTCGGTAAAACTATTGTCTTACTGACTTTTTTGCATGAAACTTTCAAATCAATCACGCATTTTTTATAAAAAAAGATAAAATAGCATGAAAATTCTCCCATTTTTAAATTTGTTAACAGTTATTCACAACTTGTGGATAAGTGTGGTTATAGACTGGGGATAACTTGTGTATAATCTAGCTATAAATCCCTTTATACCAAGTTTTAAGAGCTATCCACATTTTAAAAAAAACAGCTGTTAATAACTTCCATTTTTAGCAAAATTTTCCTCAAAAAAGTAGCTGATTCTTGAAAATCAGCTACTTTTTTCCACATTTATAGTAAATCATCGCGGCTAACCTGTTCAAATTTTTGATCACCATCATTTAATTTATCCCAAATGATGACTTCGCCAGCCTTCAATGACTTCTGAACATCAATGATGCGTTGGTTACTTGATCCACGAAATTGCAACATCAAGTTTTTCTTAGTAATATCAAAACGACCATCTACTAAAATATCGATTAAGCTAAGCATTTCTAACTTATCTGGCGTTTCTTGCATCATTTCTTCCCAAGTATATCCAGTCCAAGACCAAATATCCTTCTCAGGAAGTTCTCGACGCACGCGCTTAATTAATGGTAAGAGAAAACCTGTATTTAAGAAGGGTTCTCCACCAAGAAGCGTTAGTCCTTGAACATATGGTTGCGCCAAATCAGCCATAATTTGTTCTTCTAACTCTTGTGTATAAGGTTGCCCTGCTTTAAATGACCATGTGGCAGCATTGTAACATCCTTTACAATGAAACATACATCCTGACACATAAAGCGAGTTACGAACCCCTTCACCATCAACAAAATTAAAAGCTTTGTAGTCAATGACACGACCTTGGCTTAGTTCTTCTGATTTCCACTCACAGGGCTTAGGAGTATTCCAGTTTTTTTCTTCCATACTAACCTTCTTTCTGTCCTAATTTCCCTTAATTACTCATTTAGGGTTATCCAATAGCGTTCAACAGTATTTTGAATATCTTCTAGTTTTCCACCGTTTGCTAATATTACCTTACGACTAGCAGGATTGTCTTCATGGCATGTCACTAAAGCAGTTTGGATATTTTTCTTCTTAGCTTCTAACAAACCTAATCGCAACTGCTCCTTGGCATATCCCTTACAGCGTTCAGATGGACGAATAGAATACCCGATATGTCCACCTTGTTTTAAAAGATTTTCATTTAAGCGTAAACGTAAATGCAAAAATCCCAAAGCTCTGCCATCATCAGAAAAAGAGACAAATTGGACTGCCGGAACAAATGTTTCTGGCACATTAATGCCCATTTCGCTCAAGTGGTTATTCTCAATCCAATCCTCATAATCAAAGTTATCCACATCCCAAAAGCCGCCGTCGTGAGCAGACTGGCTCACTTCAAACTCTTTCATCATGTCAATAACAGCTTCTTTATCCGATAATTCAGGTCTTCGTAATTGCATAAGCTTACCTCTTATTTACTTTTCTTCTTAGCTTTTTCTAAAAATTGTGCTTTTAATTGATTAACACGCGCTTTTTTGTCAGATTTCACATTTGAATTTTTTTCGTGAAAACGTTCAACTTGTTGCATGCCTTTATAATCTAATTGGTATTTCCCCACGATTTTTTCCTTTCTTCAACTTTTTTATCAATATAATAAAGAAGCTGGGACAAATGTCTCCAGCTTCAATATGTCATGAAACTGTCTAAACTAAAATTATTAACAGCTTTTATCTTTGTGCATATGATAGTCACCTGGGTTTTTAATGGTTGATCCATTCATGTGTTTAACACGAGCAGAAATTTCTTTGTGACGACCATTAACCATTGGACGAGCTTGAGGATTGCCAAGGTATCCACAAGTACGTTTAACAACGTCTACTGATTTTGGATCACTGTTACCACAGTTTGGACAAACGAAACCGCGTTCTGTTGGTGTGAAGTCTCCTTCAAATCCACATTTATAACAACGGTCGATTGGTGTATTTGTACCAAGATATCCAACACGTGTGTAAGCGTAGTCCCAAACAGCTTCTAGAGCTTTTGGATTTTGTTGAAGGACTGGGTATTCGCAATAGTGAATGAATCCACCAGTAGCACCAGCTTCAGGGTAAACTTTTTCAAAATCAAGTTTTTCAAACGGTGTTGGGTTTTTACGCACATCATAGTGGAATGAGTTTGTATAGTATTCTTTATCAGTGATATCTTTAACAATACCAAATTTCTTAGTATCAAGACGGCAGAAGCGGTCAGTCAAGCTTTCAGATGGTGTTGAATAGATTGAGAAGTGATAATCATATTCATCTGACCATTCAACACAGTAATCTTTCATTTTACGGATGATATCAACTGTGAATTCTTTTGCTTCAGGATTTGTTTCCCATTCTGGGCCAAAGAAGACTGTTCCAACTTCGTAAAGTCCGATGTAACCAAGTGATACTGTCGCACGGCGGTGACGGAAAAGTTCATCAACGTTATCATATTTACCAAGACGTTTACCAAAAGCACCATATTGGTAAAGGATTGGAGCATTTGCTGGAGTAGCTTCTTTTACACGTTCAACACGGTAAACAAGCGCATCTTTACAAATTCCCATACGTTCGTTGAAAAGATTCCAGAATTTATTCATATCACCATTTGATTCCATGGCAATACGAGGAAGATTAACAGTAACAACACCTAGGTTCATACGACCTGAGTTAACTTCGACACCATTTTCATCTTTCCAACCTTGAAGGAATGAACGACATCCCATTGGGGCTTTAAATGAACCAGTCAACTCAACAATTTTATCGTATGAAAGAACATCTGGATACATACGTTTTGTGGCACATTCCAAAGCTAATTGTTTGATGTCATAGTTTGGTGTACCTCCTTCAAGGTTAAGACCACTCTTCAAAGTAAAGATAAGTTTAGGGAAGATAGCTGTACGATGCTCACTACCTAAACCTTTAATACGGATTTCAAGGATAGCTTTTTGGATTTCACGTTCAAACCAATTTGTACCAAGTCCAAATCCAAGTGATGTGAATGGTGTTTGACCGTTTGATGTAAACAAAGTATTGATTTCATATTCAAGACTTTGCATCGCATCGTAAATATCTTTTTTAGTTTTTTTACGTGCGTAATCTTCGCGACGATCTTCAGCAACCCATTCTTCAGCATCTTTCAAGTGTTTTTTATAGTTAAGTTCAGCATACGGTGCCAAGAATTCATCGATACGGTCAGCTGTACAACCACCATATTGACTTGAAGCAACATTTGCAATGATTTGTGAAATTTGTGCTGTTGCTGTTTGAATAGATTTTGGACTCTCAACTTCAGCATTACCAATCTTAAAACCGTTACCCAACATACCTTTGAAATCAATCAAACAGCAGTTTGTCATTGGAGTATATGGACTGTAATCAAGGTCATGGAAATGAATGTCACCTTTTTGGTGGGCATTGGCAACGTGAGCTGGCAACATTTTAAGACCGATTGACTTACCAACAATACCAGCAGTCAAGTCACGTTGTGTATTGAAGACTTCACTATCCTTGTTAGCGTTTTCATTAACGACAGTTTGATCCTTATTCAAAAGTTTATCAATCGAAAAGTTGATATCTGTCGCTTGAGAGCGTGCAAAATCACGTTTTGTACGATAATTAATATATTCTTGAGCAATTGCATATTCATTAGCTTCTAAAAGTTCATGCTCAACGATATTTTGAATCTCATAAATTTTAACATTGTCTTTGAAGCGATCAAAAATTTCAGCAATGATATTATCTGAAATAGTTTCCAATTTTGCTTCAACAACTGGTGACATTTTTGTCACATTATTGCTTGCTTTGACCAAGGCATTATAAATTTTATCTGAATCAAAGTTTACAGAACGTCCATCGCGTTTGATAACTTTTACAGTAGGTTGTGCAGCAAATTTTTCTTTTTCTAATGTAATCATATGAACACTCCTTCTTACTCGTCTATTATAACACGGGACAAAAAAAAATCAATATCTTGTGGTCACTTTTTTTGATGACCACAAGATATTGCGTTTTTGTTTATTTTGTATGATAGACGGTAAAGCCTGTAATACCGCCGATTTGGAGCTCTTCGTAGTTAGTAGAAAAATTATTTTTAAGTGAATCAGAAATTTTTTGGTCCTTATTAACCACAATATATGACCCTAGATTTTGTAGTAATTCATCTTCTAAAACTTTCTTATTAGCAGATTTAGTTGTGTTAACTACTGGCGATGTAAATTGTGAACTACTTGCCAATTGACTATCAATCCCAATTTTAGATGAATCATCCCAAACATAGATCGTATCTTCTTTTGATGCTTCTCTAGCAAGATAATTTGCAATGGTTGTACGTTCACTATTTGTATTAGCTGCTAAAACAGTTTGCACCAAAGGTTGTCCAACACCAAATACAAGTACCAAAATTGGTAAATAGAAATGACGTCTGAGATACAAACCAAAACTTCCAGCATTATCAGAAGCTTTTCTACGACGATGTGATGTTTTTATCAAACTACGTTTATATTGTTCACCCAAAAGTACAGCCGTCAACAATAATCCAAATGGCAATGCTGCCAACAAATTATAAAATTGATAACTTTGTGTGAATAAATCAATCACAAAAAAGATCAAAAATACTATGAAAATGAGCCATTTAGATACTTTGTCCTCACCCTTGAGTACTTTACCAAATGACAAAGCTCCTAATAAAATTCCAGACGCTAAGGCCAAAACAAGTTGGAACAATAAAGTCAAAATCAAGTTACCATCACTTGTCGCAAAATAAGTAAATTGATAAACAATAGCTTGCGTAATATATGGTAACAATACTTGAGCATTTAAAATAAAGTAACCAGCTGTGTAAAATACCAAAATAGTCCCAAAAATGATACACAATAGTTGGTAGAAACCACGCGCAAAATGTTTTTGTTTTAAGTTAAATATAATAATTGTTAGGAAAGAAAGCGCCCAGAACACTAAAGTACGAGGCTCTAAAAGCATTGCTGCCGCGCCAGCAAATCCATACAAAATAAAGGCTTCATCTTTAATAATATCGGCAAAATATTTTGTTAAGAACCACAATGACACCATAACAAAAGGCATTGCAAATTGAATAGGATATAAGCCACCGAAGCCAAGAGCAACATTAAGCAGATAGAAAGCTCCGCTAAAAGCAACTGCTACACGTTGACTATCTGTAAAATAGTTAACTAATTTATAGAAATAAATTCCTGATAAATAGAAAGTTACAATTTGAATTGGAACTAACCAAAGAGTAGATCCTAGAGTGTAAGCCAAGGCAATCACTGCATAATAAAGGAAACCACCTGTTGCAAACATATCGGTAAATGGAAGATGCCCTTGGGCAAACATTAATCCAATATAAAGATTTTGTGATTGTAGGCTATTTGCCATATCGGTAAACATAGGTACAGCTACTGATAAACAGCTTACTACAACACTCAATAATAAAATATAAAGTTTATGAGGTTGCGGTACTTTTGTTCGTCTAGAAGGTTCTAGATGACTACTACTTTCACCTACTTTACGAGATGATCGGCTGTAAGATGACACAGCAGTCTGATCTACATTTGCTTGTTCTGATGTATTCACTTATTCTCTCCTTGAATTGTCTTACTCTAAGTATAACAGAAACTAATCATTAGTCAATTTGTTAAGGATAACACAATAAGCTAAAATTTCCCTAAAACAGTGATATGGCTTGTTTTGATAGCGTTTTAGGAAATCCTTTTCCTCTTCGCTTAAATGACTATTTTTCTCCATAAAATGTCCCCCTTTAATTTACCTATTCGTAAAAATAAAAAGGAGGCATTTTTGACTTCCTTAGTATTATCCTATCTATGAAAAAAGAGATTAGGAATAACTCCTAATCTCTCATCTTACAAACTTAGTCTTCATCTAAGAAGCTGTTGAAAACTTCTTCAATCATATCCCATTCAGCATCTGAGTCTTCAGGGATTGGTTGAAGGTCACCTTCAGTACCATCTTCATTTTCTGTGAATGAGTAAGCTTGAATTTCAATTTGACCTTGTTCGTCTTCTTCAGCACCAGCTGGTACCAAAAGAACATAGTTTTTACCGAATTCTTCGCGACCATCAATTGTCAAAAGAATTTCAAAAAGTGTTTCATTACCTTGCTCATCTACAAGTGTAATAACTTCATGCTCGTGATCATGGTTATGATCGTGGTTATGGTTATGTGCCATAATTGTCTCCTTTAAATGAATTAATGATTAGATTAAAACATTCTATCTAAATAATTTTGCAAAATAAGCTGTGCAGCTAATTTGTCGATAACTTTTTTACGCTTACCACGACTAACGTCAGCCTGTTCTACTAACATACGTTCTGCTTGAACAGTTGTTAAACGTTCATCTTGATAATCTACTGGAATATTGAAAAGTTCTGCGATTTGGTCACCGTAGGCCTTACTTGCTTCTACACGAGGTCCTTCAGTATTGTTCATGTTTTTAGGTAGACCAACCACAAACTTATCAACTTTATACTGTTTAACTAACTCTCCAAGTCTTTCAAAGCCAAATTCGCCAGCTTCTTCATCAATTTTGATAATTTCTACACCTTGCGCTGTAAAACCAAGTGGGTCGCTAATTGCCACACCAACAGTCTTTGAGCCGACATCTAGTCCCATGATTCTCATTTCAAGTCAATTCCATTTCCTTTGAGATAATAGCGGACAAGCTCTTCAACAATTTCGTCACGTTCGTATTTACGAATTTGATTTCTGGCATCATTGTAACGAGGCACATAAGCAGGGTCACCACTTAGGACATATCCTACAATCTGATTGATTGGATTATAACCTTTTTCATCAAGAGAGCGATAAACCGTTGTTAAAGTTTCACTAATTTCTTTCTTGTTGCTATCGTCTAAATTAAAGCGTACAGTTTCATCTGTAAATCCCATACTTACACCTTCTTTCTAAATAGCTGTCACCAATTATTATAGCTTATTCACTAAGATTTCACAAGAATCTGACTTTATTTAACCAAAGTTTATTTTGATTTCAAATCCATTTCAGAAAAAATTGTTATAAAAGCTGACACAAATAGCATGTAACCTTTTTCAAATTTTCACTATATTATCCGTAAATAGGAAGATAAAAAAGGCCCAAACGAGCCTTTTTCTACTATATAAATCACATTTATAAAGCTGCGCGCAAACGAGCTTCTGCATTTTCCACGTTACGAATAGAGCGTGGCAAGAAAGCACGGATATCATCTTCTTTATACCCAACCTGAAGACGTTTATCATCAATCAAAATTGGGCTCTTTAAGATACGTGGATTAGCTTGAATGAGATCAATAACCTCACTTAGGCTTAATTCTTCAATATCGCAGTCAAGTGCTTTTGCATAACGGTTTTTAGATGAAACAATGCTTTCAATACCGTTTTCTGTTTTCGTTAATATCGCTAAGATTTCTTCTCGTGATAGTGGTTCTTTTCCTAAATTCTGTTCTTTATAAGGGAGCTGATGAGCGTTGAGCCATGTTTTGGCTTTCTTACAGCTTGTACAACTTGAAATTGTGTAAATTTTAATCATGTGCACTCTCACTTTCTATCCCATGATAGTTGTATTATAGCACACATACACTGTGGAACACATGGGACCTAAGACCTATTTTTCTAAAAAGTCAATTAAAAAGATTGCTTTTTTGTAAAAATAAAAGAAGCCTTTAACAGCTTCTTTTAAAGTGCTTTCACTATTATTCTTCGATCTCGATAGCATCATCCAAATCAAGGACAACTTCATCTACTTTTTCAGTCGCTGCGGCTTTTTCATCAGCAAGATTTGCAGCTTTTTCATCTTCAGTTTCTTCAACCAATCCGTAGTGAACACGAACTTTGTGATCAATTTCATCAAAAATTTCTGGATGATCAGCTAAATATTTCTTAGCATTTTCAGAACCTTGACCAATTTTTTCACCATTGTAAGAGAACCAAGCTCCAGCTTTTTTAATGATGTCCAAATCACTAGCGATTTTAATCAATTCACCTGTACGTGAAATACCTTCACCATACATAATTTCCACTTCAGCAGTTTTAAATGGTGGAGCAACTTTGTTTTTAACCACTTTGATTTTAGTTTCTTTACCAATGTTGCTATCTTTTTGGTCACCAGTACCTTTAATTTGTGTGTTTCCTCGCACGTCAAGACGAACTGAAGAATAGAATTTAAGGGCACGACCACCAGGTGTTGTTTCTGGGTTACCGAACATAACCCCAACTTTTTCACGCAATTGGTTAATAAAGATGGCAATTGTTTTTGTTTTATTGATAGATGCTGAAAGTTTACGCATGGCTTGACTCATCATACGAGCTTGTAAACCAACGTGGTTATCACCAATATCACCATCAATTTCGGCACGTGGAACAAGAGCTGCAACTGAGTCGACAACAACAAGATCAACAGCTCCTGAATCAATCAATTTTCCAGCGATTTCAAGACCTTGTTCACCTGAGTCTGGTTGTGACAAAAGCAATTCATCAATATTGACACCAAGGGCTGCAGCATAAGCTGGATCAAGGGCATGTTCAGCATCGATAAAGGCTGCGATACCGCCTTCTTTTTGAGCTTGTGCTACAGCATGAAGGGCAACAGTTGTTTTACCTGAACTTTCAGGACCATAGATTTCAATGATACGTCCTTTAGGGTAACCACCTGCACCAAGAGCGATATCAAGAGCCAAACTACCTGAACTCATCACTTGAACTTTTTGTTCAGCGCGTTCGCCAAGGCGCATAACAGCTCCCTTACCAAAATCCTTTTCAATTAATTTCAAAGCATCATCAAGTGCTTTTTTACGCTCATCACCGAATTTCTTCGTGATAGCTTCTGTTTTCTTTGTCTTTTTAGCCAAATTTTTCCCTTTCTGTTTGTTCGAGATACTAGCTCTATTATAGCAAAATTTAATCTTGTAATAAAGCTTGACGTACTAAGTTAAAAGCATACAAGCATGCAATATGACGGACATCTGAACGACTTCGTCCACCTATAACAACACGAATAGAATGAACTTTTTTTCTAGTAGCAATACCTATGAAAACTGTACCTGCTGGTTGACCTTCTAAGCTATCTGGACCAGCGACCCCTGTTAAACCAATACCAAAATCAGCATCTGTTAATAATCGTGATTGCTCTGCCATTTTTTCAGCTGTAAAGTGACTAACAACACCATGTTCTTGCAAATCTTCGAGTGGAATTTGAAGCATTTTGGCTTTTTCTTCAATACTGTAAGTCACAAAACCGCCGTTAAAGACTGCTGAAGAGCCTGAAAAGTCAGCAATACTTGATTGAAATAACCCTGCTGTTAAACTTTCTGCAGCTGTGATAGTCTTATGTTTTTGCTTAAGTAAGTCAAAAACAACACGCGCCATGCTGTTATCATCGCCGTAACCGTAAAGAAGATTTTCAAGTGGAATACTATTTAAGGTTTTCTTTGCAAGAATTTTATGCTCTAGGTCATCTAGTTTCGCTTTAGCTGACTCAATATCGTCTGCTTTTGTTGACAAACGAAGGGTTACCTCCCCTGTCTTAGCATAAGGAGCAATGGTTGGATCTGTTTGATTATCAATCAAATCTGACAAAACGGTCACTAGCTGACTTTCACCAATCCCAAAGAATCGCAAAACACGAGAGTAAAGCTGCTTGTGATCACTAGATAACAAAGGTACTAAATAATCCCAAACCATTGGTTTAAGTTCACTTGGTGGTCCAGGAAGAACAACATAAGTAACACCGTTAACTTCTATCACACCACCAACAGCTAAACCTGTACTATTTTGTAAAGGTGTAGATCCTTCAATCAATTGGGCTTGACGTTCATTGTTAGCTGTTCTCGTAAATTGTGGACGTGTGGCAAAGAACTCATCTAGACGTTTACTTGCTTTTTCATCAAAAAACAAGTTACGCCCTAAATATTTTGCCAAAGTTTGTTTTGTTAAATCATCCTCAGTTGGTCCTAAGCCACCGCACAAAACAACTAAATCACTACGTTTACTTGCCAAATCAATAATTGACAAAAGACGTTCTTCATTATCTCCAACAGCTGTTTGGAAAAAGACATCAATACCAAGTTTTGCAAATTCTTCTGATAAGAACTGTGCATTAGTATTTGTGATTTGTCCTGTTAAGATTTCTGTCCCAACAGCAATAATCTCAGCTTTCATATTTGCCACCTACTTATCTATTCGTAATTTAATTTTATTCTATCAAAAAATATGGAAAATGAATGACTTTTTGCGATAAAGCATCCGTTTCCCCATATCATTTATTGTCAACTTTCTTTACAGAAGTGTCAACCTTTGCTTTTTTCATGAAAAATACAGCTAAAACTGATAATAAAAGTAAGGAAGTCATGAAATTAATAGCCATAACCATCTCGACTGCTGTTATTTTCACCATAAAACTCAAGACACATAACAAAAGAATACTGCCGATTCGACTGACTGTTGATTTAAATGAAACCAATGATGAAATATTCTCAATCGACACCATCTTATTAAACTGATAATTTAAGATAAACTCAATAACGTAAAAAACAAAAATAAAGATAAAATAAGCTGATAAAAAGATACCTAAGTGACTTGAAAAGAAAGTCAAAGGGAGAAAAATAATTAAAGGACTCAATTTAATAATTCCTTTATATTTCTTAATACCCTCAATATTAATTGAATAAGAAAATAGTGTAATCACTTGAAAAGCAATATAAAAGGCAGGGAAATAATGGCTACTAATCCCCTTGCTTAAGAAAAATGACTGCCATAATTGAAAATGTGTTTGAAAGAAAATCTGACTTAAGAAATCAAAAATCAGAATTAAGCTCAAGCGTGGTTGCTTGCGCAGTTCCTTAAAGCTGTCCCTAATCTGATTTTTTAGTACACTAACATGACTCTCTTGTAAACCAGCAGATTTTGTCTTTTCTCTAAATAAAAAAAAGCTAATCAAGGTTGAAGCTACTAAGAAAACAGTTCCTAACACATAAATGTTGATGCCAATAAACTGATAAAGAATGCCACCTAAACTACTCCCAAGAAGTAATCCAACAATTTCTAAACGATTGCTAAGGGCTAAAAATCTTTGAAGCTCATTTTCACGACCAGCTAACTTCAATTGATTAATAATGTAAGCATCAAGAGTCCCACTATCCAAAGCAGCAGCTATTCCATAACAAAACCATGCTAAAAAAATCAGATAAAAATTACTACTAAAAAGCACAATCAAAAACATGACTATCAAGAAGACCTTTGATAGACTATAAAGATTTTTCCGAGAATAATTATCTGCTAACAAGCCACTTGGAAATTCAAACAAGACAATCGCAATGCTATAAGCTGATTGAATCAGCAAGATTTGTGACAAGGTCAACCCTTTGGCTAGTAAAATAACCGTTAAAATCGAGTGCGGCATAGAATAAGCCACCGTTACTAAAAAATTCGATAAAAAATAGACAAAAGTATTTCTAGTCATTTTCTTCATAATCCCACCTGCCCTTGCTTATTTTTTCCTTCCAAAATACTCTAATTTACAAGCAATGTCAAGTGCTATTTGCTATATTTCATCAGCATTACACGTTCATTCTTTTCACAGTCTGTCAACTTTTCTTATTTAACAAAAAATCATCTGGAAATAACTTTCCAGATGACCATTAACTATCTAAAATCACAATCAATTTCATGATCGTTTACTAAACCAGCCGCTTGAAGATAGGAATATGCGCATACTGGCCCAACAAATTTGAACCCACGCTTTTTTAAATCTTTAGAAAGTCTTTCAGACAAAGGCGTGCTAGCTGGAAAGGTCGCATAATCCTCCACCTCATTAACAAGAGGCGTAAAATCAACCCACTCCCATAGGTAGCGATCAAATGAACCAAATTCTTCCTGAACCTTGATAAAAGCCTGAGCATTTGCCCTAGTCGCATAAATCTTACGACGATTTCTCACAATAGCTGAATTTGTAAGTAAACCATCAAGTTCATCATCAGTCATCTGAGCAACTTTTTGAATATCATAATGATGAAAAGCCTCGTTAAAAGCCTGTCGTTTATTAAGTACAATCTCCCACGATAGACCAGCTTGATAGGTTTCAAGACATAAAAGCTCAAATAGTTTACAATCATCGTGAAGTGGTTTGCCCCACTCGTCATCGTGATATGCGACATATAAAGGATTACTTTCCTTCACCCAACTACAACGTTTCATGTGAAACATCTCCTAAAATTCCTTGATTCTTAGCCTTTCATCAACATTTTAAGGCTTGATTTGATGTATTGTTCTGCTGTTTCATTTGTTCCTTCAAAGAACTTACGAATTTTCTTGAGCTCTGCAGCTTTATAGCCAAGTGCCAAAAGAGCTTCCATGGCTTCTTCAAGTTGCTCGTTGGCAACTGTTTTTGTCTGAGAAGCTTTGCCATTTTCCACAGAAACATCGACAAATTTTCCAGCCAAATCCAAAATCATTTGTTGAGCAGTTTTTTTACCAATTTTTGGGAATTTCATCAAATACTTGATATCACTTGTATCAATGGCATTGACCAAGCCCTCATTATCATCTACCGCAATGATGGCTAGCGCAGTTGTCGGACCAATCCCAGAAACTGAAATCAAATTGAGAAAGACTGCTTTTTCATCTTCTGTGTGAAACCCAAATAACAATTGAGCATCTTCACGCACCACTTGGTGAAGATAAACTTGCACCTCTTGGTTCATCAAATCTGAAAAGCTATAAGGGTTGGCAACGTTGATAATATAGCCTAAACCACCTGCTTCGACAACGATGTATTTAGCGGTAATTTTGGTTAGTTTTCCTTTGATATAATCGTACATTTTAGTATTTTCCTAACTCTCTTAAACTTGTGTGATTTTCCTGAATGCGACGGAACATTTTTTCCATGTCTGACTTGGTAAAGTTGACAAGTACTGGGCGTCCGTGTGGACAGTTATAAGGATTTTTACAGTGAGATAATTGCACTATCAACTGACGTGCTGAATAATCATCCAGTGTGTGATTAGCCTTGATTGATCGTTTACATGACATCATAATCGCTAACTCAGCACGATATTTCTTGACAGAAACTTCATTGGTCAACAGCAACATGTCACACATTTCATAAACAGCTGTCTCAATTTCCTCTTCTTTCATCCAAATAGGATGCTCACGGAGAATAAAAGTATTGTTACCATATGGTTCCAAATTAATCCCAACTTGATTCAACAGCTCCATTTTTTCTTGAAGCTTAATAAAATCAGCCCCTGAAAACTCAAATAAATATGGCATAAGAAGTTGTTGAAGAGAGTCATCAACTTCTCCAATTTTATCGCGATAATACTCATATTTAACACGTTCTTGCGCCGCATGCTGATCAATAATATAAAGGCCACCATTTCCTTGTGCAAACAGATAAGTCCCATGCATTTGACCAAAATATTCTAATTCTGGGAATGTCGATGCTTCTTCACTATCCAGGTTTTCAATCATCTTATTGAGCTTGCTTTTATTTTTAAAATCAAGCTCATCGTGTTCATCTGCACCCTGGTGTTCTACAGTTGAGCGCTGTGCAAATTTCACCGATGACTGATTGTCAACTTCCTTGACAGGAGTGTCAACCTCATTAAACAGCTGTACAGGTTGCTCTTCAACCGTATCTGATTTTACAAAGAAATCATGACGTTCTTTATCATAGTAAAGATCAGTTTGTTTCAACGGCAAGCTCGTTTGCTCTGGTTTTGGCAAACTACGAGTGCTTGACTTAGCTAGATTTTCCAGTGCATCTGGTATCAAATCTTGCTCACGCAAACTCTCTGCAATTGCAGAGCTGATTAAGCTCATCAACTCTTTTTCTTTTGAGATACGGACTTCTTGCTTCGTCGGGTGAACATTGACATCGGCAAGGTAAGGGTCAATCTGGATGTCAATGACAGCAATCGGAAAACGCCCAACCATCAATTTTGAACCATAGCCATCTAAAATAGCACGATTAAGCAAAAAGTTTTTAATGTAACGACCATTAATCAAAATTGTAATGTAATTACGATTAGCTCGTGTCAATTCTGGTAAACTGATGTAGCCAGAGACTTCAAAATCAAGGTCAGCATTTGAGATTTCAATCATTTTCTTAGCTGTATTCAAGCCATAAATCCCTGCAATGGCTTGGCGCAAATCTCCTGTACCAGAAGTTGTTGTCATTTGACGGCCATCATTAATCAAAGTAAAGGCAATTTCTGGGTGTGCTAAACTCAAACGATTAACCACATCCACAATATGAGCTAACTCTGATTGAAGACTCTTCATGTATTTAAGACGAGCAGGTGTGTTGTAAAAAAGATTTTCAACCGTAATTTTTGTTCCGACCGGTGTTGAAATCGGTTCTTGTGTTTCGATTTCGCCACCTTTAGCCACCAAGAGAGTTCCATAATTTTCATCAGCCGTCGCTGTTTTTACCGTAAAGTGGCTAATTGAGGCAATGGAAGGAATGGCCTCACCGCGGAATCCCAAAGTTCTGATACGAAAAAGGTCAGCTTGGCTTTTAATCTTACTTGTAGCATGGCGATGCAAACTTAAAGCCACATCCTCTTGAGAAATTCCCTCACCATTATCAGTGACTTGAATCTTCTTAAGACCTGATTCTTCAATCTCGATGGTAATCTGACTACTTCCAGCATCAATCGAATTTTCAACCAATTCTTTAACCACACTGGCCGGTCGTTCAATCACTTCACCTGCAGCAATCTGGTTGGCCAAAACCTCTGGCAACTCAATAATTTTACTCATAATTTATCTGATAGAATGCAGTTTTGAAGCGGCATTCCTTTTCCTTTCATTCAGGATTGTTTACCTTTAATTATAACACAAAGTAAAAAGGCAATCTGCTTTTAGATTGCCTCTTACTTTTATAACATGTTTTTCAATTCATAAATGACATTCATAGCTTGCATTGGTGTTAGATTCATCAAGTCCACTTTTTTAAGAGCTTCAATCACTTCTTGGTTACTTGAGTCATCTGCAAATAAGCTAAGCTGCTCTGCAACAGGTTCTGCCGCTTCTGTCTTCACTTGAGTTTTCTCTTCAGTTTCTGCTGTCAAATGAAGCTGCGCAGCACCTGATTCGAGATTGGTTAAAATACTATCTGCTCGTTGCAACAAATCTTCTGGCAAACCTGCAATTTTCGCAACGTGAATACCATAAGATTTGTCAGCTGGTCCTTCTGCGATTTTATGAAGGAAAGTCACATCACCATTACGTTCAAGCGTTGCAACATGGACGTTGACAAGGTGTGTCAACGTCGTTGACAGAGTTGTCAACTCATGATAGTGAGTCGCAAACATAGTCTTAGCACCAATGTGATCGTGGATATACTCAATGATAGATTGTGCTAAAGCCATTCCATCGTAAGTCGCTGTCCCGCGTCCCAATTCATCAAAGAGAATCAAAGATTTTTCACTGGCACGTTTGATGGCTTGGTTGGCTTCCATCATTTCCACCATAAAGGTTGATTGACCTGAAATCAAATCATCCGCCGCACCGATACGTGTGAAAATCGCATCAAAAACGGGAAGACTGACACTCTCAGCAGCAACGTATGACCCCATCTGAGCCATGATAACCGTCAAAGCTAACTGACGCATATAAGTTGACTTACCACTCATATTTGGACCAGTAATCAGCTGAATATTGGTATTTATGCCAAATGTGATGGTATTTGGGATATATTCTTGCGTACCCATGACTTTTTCAACAACTGCATGGCGACCTTTTTCAATCTTAATTTCATGGCTATCATTAAAGCTTGGACGAACATAATGGTTGTTTTCCGCAACCACTGCCAAACTTTGCAAAACATCGACTGTAGAAATAGCTTTTGCCAAATCTTGAAGACGTGAAATATAACGTTCCACCTGTGCGCGAACGCGCATGAAAATATCGTATTCCAGACTCGCTGATTGCTCACGCGCCTCAAGCATTTCTCCTTCAATTTTAGCTAATTCTGCCGTACCAAAACGCTCTGAATTCTTCAAAGTTGCTTTACGGAAGAAGTAATCTGGCACCAAAGAAAGATTTGAATTTGTCACATGAAAATAGTAACCATCTTTTTTATTGTAATCAATTTTTAAGTTTGTAATCCCACTAGCTGCACGTTCTTTAGCTTCAATTTCAGCAATCCAACTTGTGCCTTCACGCATGACTTTGCGATATTTATCCAAAGTTTCATCAAAGCCAGTTTTGATAATACTTCCTTCTGTAATCACTGCCTGAGCATCTGGATCAATAGCAGAGCTAATCAAAGATTCTAGTTCTGGCAAAGTGTCAATGCTGTTGACAAGCTTGTCAAGGTGAGGACTATCAAACGATTCCAAAATCGCCTTAATCGTTGGCACTTGTGCCAAAGTATGACCGAGTTGTAATAAATCTTTTGGGTTAGCTTTTCCAAATGACACACGACTAGCCAAGCGCTCAATATCGTAAACACCTTTAAGACTATCTGTCAAATCGCTACGTTCAAAGAAATTATCCAAGAACACTTGAACAATATTTTGGCGTTCTTCA
This sequence comes from Streptococcus sp. UBA4344, assembly GCF_002393675.1. Taxonomy (NCBI): domain Bacteria; kingdom Bacillati; phylum Bacillota; class Bacilli; order Lactobacillales; family Streptococcaceae; genus Streptococcus; species Streptococcus sp. UBA4344. The sequence continues at coordinate 25,733 of NZ_DGTE01000044.1, read as the reverse complement.
ATTTGTTCTTGATTAACTAAAGGACGATCAATCCAGTTACGCAACAGACGCATCCCCATAGCCGTCTTGGTTTCATCTAGTAACCAGTAAAGACTACCGTGTTTTTTGCTAGTTCGAGCATTTTCTAGCAAATCAAGACTAGATTTTGTCGTATAAGACATTTGCAAATAATCCTTAATTTCATAGTGAACAAGCTTTTGCAAGTGACTCAATTCACGTTTCTGCGTTGTATGAACGTATTGAAGTAATTTTTCAGCAGCAGAAATCTCTAAAGCTGTTAAATTAGGATCAATCAAATGCACATCTTCATAACGCTCTTGCTCAAACGAAAGTAATAAATTGAGTTGTTTAACTAAGCTATGTTGTTCATCTTCTGAAAGCTCATATCCGACTACAATCTCACGAGCTTTAAGGTTTAAAATTTCACTTTTTAGACTAGTAAAGTCTGAGAGGCTTGTAGCATAAAATTCACCTGTTGAGACATCCATATAAGCCAAACCAAAGTTTTTGCCATCAGAATCAATAGCTACTAAGAAATTGTTGGCATTGTCAGGTTTAGAGGAATCAACAGCAGTTCCTGGTGTAATCACTTGGACAACTTCACGCTTAACCACACCAACAGCCTGTTTAGGATCTTCCATCTGCTCGGCAATGGCTACCTTATATCCCATCTCAACTAACACATCAATGTATTGTTGAGCTGAGTGATAAGGTACTCCTGCCATTGGAATAGGATTGTCAGCATTTTTATTACGACTAGTTAAACTAATCTCTAAAATTTGAGCAGCCTTAACTGCATCATCATAAAATAATTCGTAAAAGTCTCCCATGCGGAAAAGTAAAAAAGCATCTGGATAGTCTTTTTTGACGTCCAAATACTGTTGCATGCCTGGAGAAATTTTATCTTTTGCCATTATTTAACTCCTCGTTAATTTTAGTTTCCAAGCTATTTGTAATATATTGAACTAGATCACTTGCATCTTGCATTTTAGCACGATAATCCTTAACAATTGGAAGATCTGATAATTCTTCTCGCAATTGGTCAGCTTGCTCGCCAGCTTTCTTCTCAGCACAAGACTTATCTATCTTGTGAAAAAGTACAGCTTCCTGCTGGTAAGCTTTCATATCCTGGACCAATTCTTCTAGTTCTGGAAAGTCTTTCATTTTTTCTTCAACCTTTTGAAAGTCAACCACACTGTCATGCATTTTAATAGCTTGTAGTAGTTTTTCAACGGCTTGATCGTAATTGCTCATAGTCCTGTTGATAAATCGCGCTCAAATGCTTGAGCAGTTTCTTCATCTTTACAAATCACTAACAATGTATCAGCACCAGCCACAGTTCCAAGAATTTCAGAAATATCACTGCTATCAATCAAGTTTGCTAAAACATCTGCTTCACCGAGATTAGTGTGCAATACCAACATAAAACCAGCACGAGCTACTTTTAAAATATACGAACGGATATTAGCTCCAAATGTTGTTTCTGCAGTCTCAGACAAGCTGTAGTAAAGTTTTCCTGAAGCATCACGCAATTTCAAAAGTCCAATCTCACGGAGGTCTCGTGACAAAGTGGCTTGCGTAACATTAATGCCTTCTTCTTGCAAATGTCGCTTGATTTCCTCTTGTGTGCCAATATGGCCTGACTGAATCAAACGTTTGATTCGATTTTGACGTTCTATTTTATTCATTTAACTTTCCCTTTGTGTATATTTATCCTTAAAATTATACCAAAAAAATGAAATTTTTTCACCTTTCCATCGCCCATCTTTCCTATAACCTCCTAATTTTTACTCCTTCAAACGTTTTCTTGTCACTAACCTCGTTTATTTCTTATTTTTATGTTAAAATAATATGACTAACTAATTTAGGAGAAAATCATGGATACTAAACGTACAATTGCAGAACGCATTCAAACTATTGTTCCAGAATTAGACCAAGAACAAATTGTTAATCTGCTTGAAGTGCCAAAAAATTCTGATATGGGGGATCTTGCCTTTCCAGCATTCTCATTGGCTCGAATCCTTCGTAAAGCACCACAAATGATTGCAGCAGATATTGCTGAAAAAATGGATACAACAGGTTTTGAAAAAATCGAAGCTGTTGGCCCATACATTAACTTCTTCCTTGACAAAAAAAGCATCTCTGCTGATGTCCTAGGACAAGTTATCGCTAACGGAAGCGACTACGCTAGTCAAGATCTAGGACACGGTCGCAATGTTGCTATCGATATGTCTAGTCCAAACATCGCAAAACCATTCTCAATTGGACACCTTCGTTCAACTGTTATTGGTGATAGCTTGGCTAACATTTTTGAAAAGCTTGGCTATAAAGCTGTTAAAATCAACCACCTTGGTGACTGGGGTAAACAATTCGGTATGTTGATCGTCGCTTACAAAAAATGGGGTGACGAAGAAGCTGTTAAAGCTCATCCAATCGACGAACTATTGAAACTTTATGTTCGTATCAACGCTGAAGCTGAAACTAAACCAGAACTTGATGAAGAAGCTCGTGAGTGGTTCCGTAAATTGGAAGCTGGTGACGAAGAAGCTATCTCACTATGGCAATGGTTCCGTGACGAAAGTCTTGTTGAATTTAACCGTCTTTACAACGAACTTGATGTTTCATTTGATAGCTTTAACGGTGAAGCATTCTACAACGATAAAATGGACGAAGTTGTCGATATCTTGACAGAAAAAGGACTTCTTGAAGAATCTCAAGGTGCCCAAGTCGTTAATCTTGAAAAATATGGTATCGAACACCCAGCCCTTATCAAAAAATCTGACGGTGCGACACTTTACATCACACGTGATTTAGCTGCCGCTCTTTACCGTAAACGTACTTACGACTTTGCAAAAGCTATTTACGTTGTTGGTAACGAACAATCAGCTCACTTCAAACAATTGAAAGCCGTTCTTAACGAAATGGACTTTGAATGGAATGAAGACATCACTCACGTGCCATTTGGTCTTGTTACTAAAGAAGGTAAAAAACTTTCAACTCGTAAAGGTAACGTTATCCTTCTTGAACCAACAATCGCTGAAGCTGTTAAACGAGCTGAAGATCAAATCAACGCTAAAAACCCTAACCTTGCTGATAAAGAAGCTGTTGCTCATGCTGTCGGTGTCGGCGCTATCAAATTCTACGATTTAAAAACAGACCGCTTGAACGGTTACGACTTCGACCTTGACGCTATGGTATCATTTGAAGGTGAAACTGGACCTTACGTGCAATACGCTCACGCTCGTATCCAATCAATCCTTCGTAAAGCTGAGTTTACACCATCTGTAAACGACGTTTACAGCCTTGATGATGTTGAAAGCTGGGAAATTGTAAAACTTATCCAAGATTTCCCACGTATTATCAAACGTGCAGCTGACAACTTTGAACCATCAATCATTGCAAAATTTGCTATTAGCCTTGCACAAAGCTTCAACAAATACTACGCACACACACGTATCCTTGATGAAAGCCCAGAACGTGACAGCCGCCTAGCATTAAGCTACGCTACTGCAACGGTTCTTAAAGAAGCTCTTCGTCTTCTTGGTGTTGAAGCACCAAACGAAATGTAATCATTTCTGATAATATAGATAAAAAAGCTGAGACAGTGTTTCAGCTTTTTTCTTGACCTTTTTCAAGCAAAATATTAAACTGTTGCCATAATCATAAAGGAGATTTCTATTATGGTAAAGGAAAATCAACTCATGGAATTACTCAGTAAAGCTTATGCTAGTTTACCTGATGATGAGCCTCTAAAAGCAGACATCTTTGCACTCGCTAAAGATTTAGAAAAAGACGAACACGATCAACTAGCACGTACCAAATTGGCTCATGCCATTTCTATGTATTTGCTAACGCATAAACTCAAGACATCACCTGAAATTACAGCACTTTACAAAGAAATTGCTGACAGCCCTGAAAAATATAAAGGTCATGCCGCTACTGCTATTATGTTAGGCAGCCTCTTTCATCCATAGTCAAAAAGACCGTTTTAACGGTCTTTTTTTTATGCTTTCTTCTGGTCATTTAACCAATCAAAGATATTGTGGTAGGTTTTCCCTGAGACTTTAGTTGTGCTTGTGCCGCCTTTTCCTTTATTACTTGGAGAAAAGCCTGATAAGTCTTTCGCACTTTTGATAGCAGAGACATCCTGCACCCCTGACACTTGGTCTTTAAAGAAATAAATCCAAGACAAATGCCCAATGTAAGAGACACCTTGCATGTCTGTTCCCTCGACACTTTCAAAGTAAGAAAACCACTTGTTCTCAGCTCCGCTATCAAGCAAAGCCTTATAAATAGGTAGTGCGTAATCCTTTGGATTAACAATTGTGTCATTTGCTGCGTGAATGAACCAAATTGGAGTATCCTTGAGAGCAGCAATCTTATCCTTATCAAAATAAACCTTATCTGTCTTAACAAATGCAGGTGTATCACTAAAAGCTATTACGTAGGTGCCATCGCTATTACGCTCATATTGATAATAAGAATAAGCGGCAGCTTGTGGAACAAGGGCAGCAAAGTACCCAGGGTTACGAATCGCCAAATTCAAGGTCATGTAACCACCATTTGAACAACCTGCTAGATAAATTCGTTTCTTATCAATAGCGGGAGTATTCGCAACATAAGTCTTAATCGTATCCATCAAAACCTCAGTATAGCATGAATCACCAGCGCCAGCACCATTTGTCCCATCACCTTCATCCATCCAATAAGTTGGAGTCTGAATAGCTAAAACATAAGCGCCTGTTTGCTTACCAGCTGTAAAACGGGATTGAATAGCGGGCTTAGCTAGAGCTACCACCTCATTTCCTAACAAGGTAATATCAGTATCTGTTCCTCCTTCTCCTTGACCGTGAAGCCAAATTAACAAAGGAAAGCCTTCTTCTGCCTTTTGGGCTTTGGGCTCATACGATACATATTGAAGGGTGAGTTTTTCTTTTTGCTTTGTTAAGGGATTAAGGTAAGTACCAGAATAAAAACCACGCTTATTGAAAACTTCCGTATCGGGTGAGAGGCGATTGTTGATAATATCATAACTACCAGATAATTCGACTAAGTCGCCATCAACCATCACACCTAAAGCATTTAGAGTAACTGGATAATCTTCCACCCAAGTGTTGTGCAAGGTTTCTAGATTGTAATAAAATGGACAAGCTACAGCAGCATTTTTTTGACTATCAAAAGTCACTGGCATTTGGATAACTAGATACTCACTGGCACTGCTGACTTCTTGTCCCTTATCATCTGACAAGTACACTCTACTAATCTGACGTTCTTTACCTGCAGTCCTGACTAGGAGCTTATCAGCAACAACTCCTGACACTTTATGCGTTAACTGTACCAAAAGTTTTGGAACACCTGGCCCACATTCATAACCTTTAATAATCATTGAAACTTTAGCAATTGCCACATCTATTCTTTTTGCCATATCAAATCACTTCCTAAACTTTGAAATCGTTTTCCTATAGTTTATGAATTTTTGTTTCTGATGTCAATTAAAAAAAACGGGTGCAATACACCACGTCTTTTTATCATTTATCATAATTTTTTCGTCTAATTTTAAAATCGGATGACACTACTTCATCTACATCAATAATAGAGATAAAAGCATCAGGATCTAAACCAGCCATAATTGCTTTGACATCACGAACTTCACTCGGATTCAAAACAACATATAAGATATTCTTTTCATTTCCTGAGTAAGCACCTTGTCCATTTAGGTAAGTCACACCACGATTAATTTCATTAAGAATTGCCGCTGCTGCTTCCTCTGATTTTTGCGTAATGATAATCATACCACGTACAGTGTACCCACCATTTTGCACGATTGTTAACACTTGACTATAAACAAAACTTGCTACCAAAGTATAAAGCATGTGTTGCAAGTCAATGTACACAAGAGAAGCTAAAAGAACAAGCGCATCGACAAAGAGAAGGGTTTGACCCAATTTAAAGCCAAATCTTTCTTCAATCACTCGACCAATGATATCTGTACCACCTGTCGTTGCCCCATAACGGAAAACAAGTCCACTACCAGCACCAGCAAATAAACCAGCAACAACCGCAACCAACATCATATCATTTTGGAGAACAATCTTCACTGGTATCTGTTGCCAGAACCAAATAAAGAATGACAATAGAACTGTTCCATAAATAGTCAGAGCCAGCGATTTTTTACCCAAAATACGTGCCCCTAAGATAAATAGGGGAATGTTTAAAATGAGGGAAGTGTAAGCCGGGTTGATGCCATAAAGAGCATGAATAATCAAAGTTACCCCAGCAACACCACCTTCAGCAAGAGCGTTTGCCATATTAAATTTAACAAAGCCAAACGTATAAATCGCTACACCTAGAGCAATCAATAGTAAACTTCGAATTTGTCTAAGTTTTTGAGCCATAGTGACACCCCTCCTAAATTGATTATAAGAAAGCTGACATCAAAAGACTAATCGTCGACAAAACGTCCAATAATATGAACATTTTCGGCAACTGAAACAAAAGCCTTTGGATCTGTTTTCCTCATTAAATATCTGAAATCATTGTACTCTTCTCGAGTAATAATAGCTAATAGAACTGCTTTCTTTTCGTGATTATAAGTTCCCTCCGCATCGTTTATCTGTGTCACACCACGATGAAGTTTGGTATGAATCATAGCGATAACTTTCTCAGGACAACTTGTCACAATCATTGCTTGCATTTTCTTTTGTTTGGTGAAAATAGCATTTGTTACTCGGCTAGAGACAAAAATCGTCACCATTGAGTAAAGGGCGTACTGCCAACCGAACAAAATTCCGGCAAATACCATAATAATACCATTTACCGTGAGAGAAATGCTTCCAACATCACGTCCCGTTTTTTTACGGATGGTCAGGCTAACAATATCTGTACCACCACTTGAAATACGTGATTTTAAACTAAATCCTACTCCAGTCCCCATAACCAGACCACCAAAAATGGCGTTAACCAAAGGGTCCGTCGTTAAGGTAATCTCAGGAACAATTTGGATGAAGAAAGAGCTCATCGAAACTGTAATGAGGGTAAAAACTGTGAACTTATGCCCAATTTTGTACCAAGCTAGGATTAAAAGCGGTAAGTTAATGGCATAAAAAACCAAAGAAATCGGTAGTCTAAATCCAATCAAACGTTCGCTAATAGCTGATAAGACCTGTGCCAAACCAGTTGCTCCGCTTGAATAAACGTGACCTGGTTGGAAAAAGAAATTAACAGCGATAGCAGAAAGCAAACCATAAAAAAGAGAAGCGGAAATTTTTTCCGCGTACTTCTCTCTTGAAATGCTTTGCATCGTTTTTAAAAGACCATATTTCTTAGCCCAGCGGCTAACAATATATTTTGTTTTCTTTTTGAGGGATGCTTTTTTAATCATTAGTTTTAGTTGCTAAAGCCAATTCTTCTAATTGTTTGTCTGATACAAGACTTGGTGCTTGTGTCATTGGATCTGATGCTTTGTTATTTTTAGGGAATGCGATAACTTCACGAATGTTATCTTCACCAGCAAGAAGCATTACGAAACGGTCAAGACCGATAGCAAGTCCACCGTGTGGTGGGAATCCATAGTTCATAGCTTCTAGCAAGAAACCAAATTGGTCATTTGCTTCTTCAGCTGTGAAACCAAGAGCTTTAAACATACGTTCTTGCAATTCTTTTTGGTTGATACGAAGACTACCACCACCAAGTTCATAACCATTAAGAACGATATCATAAGCGACAGCACGTACTTTAGCAAGGTCACCTTCTAATTCGTGAGCTGATTCTTCAGTTGGCAATGTGAATGGGTGGTGAGCAGACATGTAGCGTCCTTCTTCTTCAGACCATTCAAACATTGGCCAATCAACAACCCAAAGGAAGTTGAATTTAGAATTATCAACCATATCAAGTTCTTTAGCGATACGAGTACGAAGTGCACCAAGTGTGTTATTAGCAACTTCAAGTGTATCTGCTACGAAAAGTACCAAATCATTTTCTTCAAGTTGTAAACGTTCTGTCAACTTGCCTTCAATATCTGTCAAGAATTTAGCAACTGGTCCATTGATGGCACCATCAGTAAATTTAAGCCATGCAAGACCTTTTGCACCGAATTGTTTTGCGAATTCAGTTAATTTATCAATGTTTTTACGTGAGTATTTGTCTGCGTTACCTTTAACAACGATAGCTTTTACGACTGGAGCTTGTGAGAAGACTTTGAAGTCAACATCCTTGACAACTTCTGTCAAGTCTTGTAAAAGCATTTCGAAACGAGTATCAGGTTTATCTGAACCGTAGTTGTTCATTGCATCATCATAAGACATACGTGGGAATGGCAATGTAACGTCGATTCCTTTAGTATCTTTCATGACTTTAGCAATCATTCCTTCAGTGATATCTTGGATATCTTTATCTGACAAGAATGAAGTTTCCATATCGACCTGTGTAAACTCAGGTTGACGGTCACCACGTAAGTCTTCATCACGGAAACATTTAACGATTTGGTAGTAGCGGTCAAATCCAGCATTCATCAACAATTGTTTTGTGATTTGTGGGCTTTGTGGCAAAGCATAGAAATGTCCTTGGCTGACACGGCTTGGCACCAAGTAGTCACGCGCACCTTCTGGAGTTGATTTTGTCAACATTGGTGTTTCAACGTCGATGAATTCAAGTCCGTCCAAGTAGTTACGGATTGAGTGAGTAACTTTTGCACGTAATTTGAAGTTATTAAGCATTTTTGGACGACGAAGATCCAAGTAACGGTAACGAAGACGGTTATCATCACTGACTTCAACATCATCTTTAATTTCAAATGGTGTTGTTTTAGCTGTATTCAAAATTGTTAAAGCTGATACTTTCAACTCAACTTCACCAGTTGGCAAGTTTTTGTTGGCTTGTTCACGTTGTGCAACTTCACCAGTTACTTCGATAACGAATTCGTTACGAAGTTTTTCAGCTGTTGCCATAACATCGCTTGAAACTTTTTCTGGATTGATGACTAATTGCATGATACCTTCACGGTCACGAAGATCGATGAAGATAAGTCCACCTAGGTCACGACGACGTCCGACCCAACCTTTTAAGGTAATTTCTTGACCAATGTGTTCGCTGCGAACACGACCAGCATACATTGTACGTTTCATTTGATATGATTCTCCGTTTAAAATTTATTCATTCCCATCTATTATAGCAAAAAGCAAAGAAAAACCCCACCCATGTGGGGGGAGTTTTTCAAATTCTTTTCTCATTAAGCCTTTTCATTAATAAAGAGCTTATGATTTTTATCGAGATAACTTTATTAGCTTAATTTAGCTAAAATATCAGCGAAGTTGTTTGTAATGTCATCAAAGCTTACAGTCACTTCTTCACGTGTTTTATTGTTCTTAACAGCTACTTGACCTGCTTCAATTTCACTTTCACCTAAAGTAATGATTGTTTTAGCATTGAAAGCATCTGCAGATTTGAATTGTGCTTTGATTTTACGTCCAAGGTAATCACGTTCAACTGAGAAACCTTGGTTACGAATTGCTTGCACCAATTCCAAAGCTTTGATATTTGCACCTTGTCCCAAAACAGCGATGTAAACATCCATTTCTTTTTCAACTGGCAATTCAATACCTTGTTTTTCCAAGATAAGAAGCAAGCGTTCAAGACCAAGTCCAAAACCAAATCCTGGTGTTTCTGGTCCATCAAAGTATTCAACGAGGCTGTCATAACGTCCACCAGCACAGATTGTCAAATCTGATTTATCAACAGTTGTGATGAATTCAAAGATTGTGTGGTTGTAATAATCAAGTCCACGAACCATATTAGTATCAATCACATATGGAATGTTGAGGGTATCAAGCATGCTACGCACAGCATCAAAATGAGCTTGGCTTTCTTCATCAAGATAATCAAGAATTGATGGTGCATTTTCAACAGCTACTCTATCTTCTTTTTCTTTTGAGTCAAGAACACGAAGTGGGTTTTCATCCAAGCGACGTTGGCTATCTTTTGACAATTGCTCACGCATTGGAGTAAGGTAGTCAATCAAAGCTTGACGGTATGCTGCACGGCTAGCTGCACTTCCCAATGTATTCAAGTGAAGAGTCACATCTTTAATGCCCAATGTTTGGAACAATTGGTAAGCCATCGCAATTGTTTCAACGTCTGTAGCAGGATTTGCTGAACCAAAGCACTCAACACCGACTTGGTGGAATTCACGTAAACGACCAGCTTGAGGACGTTCGTAACGGAACATTGAGCCAATGTAGTACATTTTAACTGGTTTTTGAACTTCTGGTGCAAATAATTTATTTTCCACAAAAGAACGCACAACAGGAGCTGTACCTTCTGGACGCAAAGTGATATGGCGGTCACCTTTATCGTGGAAATCATACATTTCTTTTGTCACGATATCAGTTGTGTCACCAACAGAACGACTGATAACTTCGTAATGTTCAAACATTGGTGTACGAATTTCGCTGTAGTTGTATTTTTTGAAAGTTTCACGCGCAACAGCTTCAACGTATTGCCACTTAGCACTTTCGCTAGGTAAAATATCCTGTGTTCCTTTAGGTTTTTGTAATTTCATAAATAAAATATACCGGCACCAAATTTTTACAAATTCAGCCCATTAATTCCTTTCTACTATAGTAGCTATTCAATCACTCTTTATTTTATCATAAAAAGGGCAGGTAAAGAAGGAGAGACCATCCATTTTTCGCATTTTATTTCACTCTCTTTTAACCTGAAAACGTTAAATTAACAACTTTTTCAATTTTTTTGTCAAGTAACTTTACTTTACAAAAAAGATATGTTATTATATTAAAGTTGATTCAAAATCAAGAACAAATTAAAAATATTATCGGAGGAAATAAAACATGGCAGTACCTGCACGTCACACTTCAAAAGCGAAGAAAAACAAACGTCGTACACACTACAAATTGACTGCTCCATCAGTTAAATTTGACGAAACTACTGGAGATTACTCACGTTCTCACCGTGTATCACTTAAAGGATACTACAAAGGACGTAAAATCGCTAAAGCAGCTAAATAATTAGAAGGGAGATACCATGCGCGTAAATATTACACTTGAACACAAAGAATCTGGTGAACGCTTGTACCTTACTTCAAAAAACAAACGTAACACTCCAGACCGTCTTCAATTGAAAAAATACTCACCAAAATTGCGTAAACACGTAATCTTTACTGAAGTAAAATAGACATTCAATACACGTCAGTTGACGTTTAAAACCTTGATTTTATGTGATTATTAATTTTTTGAATTTCAGTATATTGCATTAAAAATCAATTGAATCTCTACCTTTTTCTCTACCTTTTAGGAAGAAAATTGAATCGGATAATTAGCCACCCCTTAATTATGGGTGGTTTTTTTCACTTCAAAAGCTTTATAACTTCCGATAAGAAACTACTACTTTCCCTAACTCGCTCTAGAAAATATAACATAAAAAATATACCAGTAAATATTAGCAAGCTAATTAGGAACTGATAAAATAATATCATTTTATGTGACTTTATAAATTTGACTCTAAGGTTCATATCTCCTTGCCTTCCAATTTCTTTATACTATAATTGAATAAAAACGCATACAATATCTTTAGTTTATTTTCTTAACTTAGTTTCATAAAAAAACACCCCAATCGTTAGATTTTATGTCTAACTTTTGGGGCAGCTCACTTTTACTCTTTTTATTTTATACCAATACTTTTACTATGCCACCCTAAGCTTGCTAATAAAATTATCTGTGGTAAGAATTGAATAAGATAACGTGTTTTCCCTCCTTCAAAAATCATTAAGAAGAGCAAGCCTCCAAAAATCGTTAAATGTAAAAAATTTATTTCAATTTCTTTCTTATCTGTTTTTTTTATACTTAAGACTAGACCACATAATAATACAAGCCATGTAAGTTGCTCAATAGTAAATATTATTTGATAATTTGGTGTATCTTTTGTAATGACTGTGTGACGAACTATTGTTAGAAATTTATTATCTTTTATTTTATCGTATAGCGGGGAAATATAGGGCGTTTTTTCCTTTTGAAGATCCTCAAAATATGTCCACCCCAAGCTACCGTCCATAACCGTTGCTCCAAGTTTTACTAAAATATGCGCACTAAATGTAAAGATGTTATAATTAGCTATACGTCTCTTAATATCTTTAATGACATTTTCAGTGGCAAACATGCCATTGTTATAGTTATCATGCTCACTTTCATCAATATATTGAAGCAATCCATCTTTCATATCCTCCTGGTCCGTCCCTGTAAAAGTTAAACCTAAATCAACAAATACTAAAGCTGTTTTTGCTAACCCTTCACCTTCTACCAGTTGAACTTCTGTTTGATTCTTTTTAATAAAATTCCCACCTGAAAAAATCACTCCAAAGGAGAGTATGAAAACTAAAATTGATAAAAACATTTTTTTAAATCTTTTATGAAAAAATAGACATATCATAAATGCAATTATTAAGATTAAGCTAGTCGGGCGAAAAAAATAAGCTATTCCTGTTATTATTCCTAAAAAACTCATTTTTCTAATCACTTCATAAAAATTATCAACCTTAAGTAAGGAGAGAGCTAAACCAACTTGAATTGATAGGAGTGGTAAAGATAAAACATCTGTATACATAGTTAAAAAGAGAGGAGAAAACATAATCAACACCATGTAAAATAAAAAACAGAGGTTAGCTACTTCTTGATTAAAATATTTTTTAGTAAAATGATAACTAATACAAGCAGAAGTGTTAATGTAAATCATATTCAAAAACATCATAATCCAAAGCCCATTAGCACCAAATATATTAAAAAATAGTCTTTCATATAAAAAGAGAGAAAGATTATTTGGATTCCTAGTTAGGTACTCAGCAATTGAACTTTCTGAAATATAGTGAAAAGCACCTGTAAATACTACTGCTGCATCACGTCGTATTAGAAGTTTAGCTGATATTAAAACAACTAATTGGAAAATGATAGCTAATAATACAATAGCTTTTTTTTTATGAATAATCTTTATATAAGTCCATTCTAACCAAGATAATATTTTTTTCCTAAAAAAGAAAAATATCACTCCTGAAATTGATAGCCCAATTAATGAAAACCACCCAAAAAATCCAATTGAAATTAAAATAGCAAATATAAAAATGACATAATTAATTCTTGTAATGCTATAAAAAAATAAATCACGTAGTCTATTTATAATTCTCTCTCCCTCCTTCAAAATTCCTTTCAAATATATCACTTTTCAGCCCAGTTAATCCAATCATCATAATTTGTTTGATTATATAATTCAATCAACTTTGGGCGTAAAGACTGCATAGCATCAACTAATTCATAGCCATAATGAAATTGTGAAAAAGGCATGTTGGTTAATTCAAGTGACAGATTAGATAATAGTTGCCGTGTTTCCTGACTATCCTCCAAGATATTAATTAACTTTCCCAAAAGAAAGCTGTCATCATAATGAACTGGGCTGCTACCAGCTGGAACATCTCTTTTGATAAGCTCCTCGCTAATATTCTGAACCTCACTAGCGATAGTTTCACTAGTCAAGTCCTTTAAATCTCTCACTAATTGATATGTTGTATAGATAGCATTGGTTACATAATTTACGGCTTCCATTAGCTGTGCTTCTGAAAAGTTGGTATGAGTAGCTAAATAATCTTCTGCCCTCTGTTTTATATCCTGTCTACTAAGCTTTTCAAAAAAATCAAAAAACACATTCTCAAGGTAACCTTCATCTGGATAACCTGTTTCACTTTTCCAACTAATCTCTATGCTCTCTCTGATTAAGCCACCTTGTTCTTTAATAACTCGTTTAGGATTATTTTTCAATCTAAAAAGCTCTTCTTCGATTTGTTGAGGAAGATTGGGGTGCTCTTTTAAAAAGATACCATATCCGATTTTCTCAATATAACTAGCAATATAATCAGTAAGCTCGCCATAATAAAACCAATCAACTGGCTTTCCATACAGTCTAGAGACTTTTTCCAAAACTTCTAAAGGGGCTAAGTTATCTCCCCTAACGTAGGCATTGATAGTGGGTTTCTTTAAACCTAGTCGTCGACCAAATTCCGAAAAAGAGAGTCCTAGGTCATCTTTAACCTGCCTTAACCGCATACCTACTGCTTTTTTATCAGGCTTCAATACCTCAAACATCATTTTCTCCTTGACTTTTTTCTTAATTATATCACAAAAGGTTATAATTTCGTATATTTTTTTTGAGGGAAATGCTTGACATCGTATATGAAATAGTATATGATAATAACGAGTTAAGAACTCAAAAAAATTTTATATCAAACGTATATAATATCGTATATTAAAGACTGAGAAAGGAGAAAAATGGCAAATTCTTATAATTATGCCCAAACGATTGAACGGGTCTCTGGTTTGAATTCAGTATCTACACTGAAAAAATGGCGTTTAAAGATTGAACAGTTAACAGGACATACCTTTCAAGAAGATAGGATACGAACAGGAAAACGTTCTTATAGCAAAGTCTTTCTCTTTACCGCTGATGATATTGAAAAACTCCAACAAATTGCAGATACCAAAGGAAGTCTTGGACTTGACAAGGCAATTCTAAAAGCTTATGCCCCGAGCAGAGCTTCCCCTTTATCCATTAACCAAAAAATTAATCGCTTAACGTTTCAACTAAAGAAATTAAGTCAAAGAGTAACCGACTTAACACAACAGGAACAAGCATTAGCTATTCGTATGGAACAGTTAAGTGAACAGATTGAAGATTTGGAGAAATCAAGGAAGAAAAAGTTGTTTGGGAAGTGAGCACGGCTAGAAGCACAACGCCATGGGCGAGTGTGTGGAAATACGGTAGCCCATAATGGCGTGTCGTGCTTGGACGGGCGAACCTCCCCTAAATTAGTACCCCAATTACTAATAGGGGGTACGAACGTACATGAAAAGTAGGTTGAATCCTTGCTACATCTTAGGTTACGGATAATAGGTTCTGTTGATTAGTGAAAACTCTTGAAAGAGTAAGGCTCAGAACGATTTCTGTGTACGTTTAAAATTTTAAAAATATAAAGGAGAATACTATGACAAACTTAACATTAACTGACACAGCACTTAAACTTGGCGAATTGAACCTTGATAAAAGTCAATTCATGCTTCCTAAAAAAGTAGTGATACTTTCTGCTCGTATGAGTTATAAGTATCAAGAAGTAAATGGCGAACAAGTTCGAACAGACGAACCAACCAAACTAGTTTGTACCGTTCAAGATGCTGATAAAGTAAAAGTTCTAAAAGAAATGAACATTGCCATTGAAGAACTCAAAGCAATAACACTTGAAATTCATGGCAACCTTGACAAAATTACGAAATTAGTAGAAAACGACGGTTTGCTTGATAAGACCATTGAGCTGGTAAATCCTCAAGTTCGTCTTATGTGGAATATGTCAAGAAATAATTGGTCTGGAGTGAAATTAGTCACAGATGACCTTAAAGTTCTTGGAGAATAGGCATGCAAAATAGCGTAAAAATTGATTACTTCGCTGTCACGGTTAAAGAAACTTCACCGGAGAAAGTATTAGAAGATATTTTATTAATGCCCCTTGAGAACTTTGCTCTTCTTCCTTGGGGGCATAATAAATATCAATTTCACTACGCCTGCTCTGAAATTAAGGTTTATTTTAACCAAAAGCTAAGCAATATGGGGGTTTATGTAGAGCTAAAAGGTCAAGGCTGCCGACAATATGAAGAATTCCTCAATGGCAATGAAAATAATTGGGTTACCTTAGTCAATCGGTTATACCAGTATCAAGTAAATTTCACCAGAATTGATATTGCTAATGATATTTATGATGATAGCTTATCTATTCCTACCATTTATGATTATTGTCGTCGAAAATTATGTGTAACTAGAGCACGACATTATGATTATTATGAAAAAGGTGAATTAGAGACGGGAGAACGTGTCGGTGAAACTGTTGTTATTGGGGCTCGCGGAAATCAACAATGGTGTGTTTACAATAAACTTATGGAACAAATTGGTAAAGGGAAAATTATCACAGATAAAGAAACATGGATTAGAGCTGAACTAAGATGTTGGCAAGAAAAAGCTAATATTATAGCAACTCAAATTCAGTCAAGAAAGCCCTTAGTTGCCATTTACTTTGAGGCTATTAATGGACATTATCGCTTTGTGACCCCTAATGCTAAAGATAAGAATAAGCGCCGAAGAAAAAATGTTAAGTGGTGGCAAGAGTATGTTCAAACAGAGAAAAAAACTATTTTGAGTATCAAAAGGGATAAACCGACCTTAAAACAGTCAGAGGTTTGGACAGAAAAGCAAGTCTCAAAAACATTAGCTAAACTTTATATCGCCAAATATGAAGCTTATAGCCAAGAGAAAGCTGAAACGTTTATCCAAAACTTATTAAAAATGGGCATGGAGAAATTATCAGAACTGGACGAAAAGGAGATTGAACAGTATATCCGTGAACAGCATAATTCTGATAATTGGGGGATTAAAAAAGACGACTTACCCGAAAAGTAAATCGCCTTACATAAAAATAACTACTAATATTATAACATGAAACTATAAAAAGAGAAAGGATAATCACAGTTGAGTGGATTAGAACTAGTAAAATTACAGAAAATTGAAGAACTATTAAATGTACTTCTAGAAGTTACAACACAATATAATAGCAACTCTCCAAAATTAGACATTATCACTCAAAAAGAGCTATTAAAACAATTGCATATTTCGCCTAACACTCTTAAAACATGGGAGAATAAAGGCTTACAACGTTTAGAACCTCCCATTGAAGGAACTCGGACAGTTTACTATCAATTAAGTAGTGTTTTACAATTCTTAACTCATTAATTAAAATATGCTAAAATAGACTTATCCTAAAAGGAAAGGGAGAAAGTCTATTTTTTAGCCTCATTCGTGATTATCCGATACGAAAGGGCTATTATGAAAACTGAAATAATTGAACATCACAACAAAAAAATTATTAAAAAGATAAAAAATAATGGTGACATTTCCTACTCACTTAAAGGTGCTTATTTAGGAATAGATAATAAAACTGGAAAGCAAGTTACAACTACTATTACTGCCAAGACTTTAAAAGCACTTGATAGAAAGTTACTCCAAGCTAAACTTAATTTTGAAAAAAATGCTAATACTAAGCAAAAAGTCGTAGTAATTAATCGTTTTAGTGACCTAGTTGATATTTGGTTTAGTAACTTTCAAACTTGGGTATCATCTCAAAATACAGTTAACCGTGTAAAAGGTTATATTGATACTTATATCAATCCACAATTTGGCGACTATAAACCTGATAAAATTGAAGCTACTGATATTCAATTGTGGGTAAATGAACTTGCTATAAAGTCACAGCAATCTATCGCTAAAGGAAACAAGCGCGCACCAAAAGGAAGCTCCAAAGAATATGGTGCAATTATCCATAAACTAAGTGATATTTTTGATTTTGGAATAACACATTTTGGATTAACTACAAATCCAGCAAAAACCATCACTATTCCACCAAAGCCTAAGGCGAATAAAAAACGTATCATGGTTCTACATGATAAAGAACTAACTAAATGGATAAACTATCTTAAAACCTTACCTAATACGAGAGCTAATCGACGTTTTATAATTATTTGCGATACATTATTAGCTTCTGCTCTACGTATTAATGAACTTCTAGCTCTTGATATACAGGATTTAGACTTTAGTACAAATGAAATTATCGTCTCTAAAACATTAATATGGAAAAATGCTAATAAAAAATTAGGAATAAAGGGAAAAGTTATTTGTAAAATGACTCCAAAAACAGATTCTGGTTATCGTAGAACTCCTGTGCCACTTCCAACTTTAACGCACCTAAAAGAATTTCATGATGAAATGAATACTTATTTTGAGCAACATGGGCTTCCAAAATCAGATTTGATTTTTCCCACAATCTATGGAAATTATATGTGTGATAGAAATGAACGAGCCACATTAAAAAAACGCCTAACTGAACTAGGTTTACCAGATTATGGCTTTCACTTATTTCGTCACACTCATGCTTCGCTTATGCTCAATGCAGGGGCGAATTGGAAAGAGCTACAAGAAAGAATGGGACATAAATCAATTTCGACAACCATGGACTTATATGCAGAACTCGCCCCTCATAAAAAATATGAAGCTGTTGATTTATATTTAAATAAAATAGCAGAGTTAACAAGTTGATATATAATCTCTACCTTTTTCTCTACCTTTCCTTTATCAGAAAGGTAAATATCTCTATAAATATTGATACATCAATATTTATGTTAAGGTTAAAAATAGATTGCTTTATCTTTACTGAAGTAAAATAATTGAATACAGAAACCACTTTAGCATTTTGCTAAAGTGGTTTTTTATTGTCCTTCAAAAGATGATATAATATTACCTAAAATATTTAAAGGGATGTGGAGATATGTTTGCACTTATTATAACGTTGGATGATAACCTACAAGCGACTATTAAAGAGTTTTGGAAAGAGCTAAGTGATGCCCAGCTTTCTCAGTATGCTTATGAAGTTACAGATAGAGAACCACACATTACCTTAGCATCATTTGATGAAGGTACACCCAAAGATGATATTATAAAAAGCCTGGAAGATTTAACACTTCCTAATAGTCCAATTGATATTTCATTTACATCTATCGGTTCTTTTATCAATGCCAATATCATTTTTCTTAGCCCTATAAAAACTCCGCAGATGAGTAAACTTCATTTTGATATCCATCAGCAATTAAGTGATTATCTCAGCAAGGACTCACTTTACTCACCCAATAACTGGGTTCCACATCTTACAATTGCTAACCGAATTGCTGAAGATAAGATGGCTAAGACTTATCATTATTGTCTGAAGCACTTATCACTTTCTGAAGGAAAGATAATGGGAATAAAACTGATTTCTATTACACCTGACAATCAAGTTCAAGATATTTTCCAAAAAACATTCTCATAAAAACAATCTCCCCCAAGTAAGAGCTTGAGGGAGATAATTTTTACTGTCTAAACTAAAAAGTGCTACAATGAGGAAAAAGTTTATTTGGGGAGGTTTTATGAAAACAAATCAGAATAAAAGAGGACCTGTTCTCATTTTTTTAGTGTTATTTATTTTTCTCTTTCTGATTGTTGCGGTACTCAGGAAAGTTCTATCACCTTTTGGGCTAAAAATCATCTTATGTGGTATTTGCCTTACTATTCTTGGTATGATTATTGCTGGGTATCGGTATGAACGTGAGCAATTTTCCAACACAGATGACATCACGCGCTTGAGGACACTTGGTGCATCCATCAATCCTAAAAGTGTAGCAGGCAAATTTATTATCGCTCTTGCTATTATCATCATTATCGCTAGTTTACTGGCAATTATCTTTGCTACCTGATTTTTCTTGATAAATCGCTAGAGTTTGATAAGGTTTTAAAGTGATTTTTTCTGAGAGTGCCATTTCTGGGTAATTACTAAGCAGAATTTTCCCAGATTGGTAAGATTCTGGCAAATCAATATCAACCTCTTTAGCAAAAAAGTTATTTAAAACTAATAATCTCTCATCACCCAAATGACGTTCAAAAGCATAAACATTAGGATGATCTTGATAAGCTGACTGATAACTTCCTTCAGCAATGATTGGCATGGCTTTTCGCAGTCTAATCAATTGTTGATAGAAAGTGAAGATTGGTCCGCTTTTTTCATTTTCAACATTAATCTCATGGTAAGTTTTACCGACTTTTAACCATGGTGTCCCCTTTGAAAAGCCGGCATTTTCTGAGCCATTCCATTGCATTGGGATTCGACTGTTATCACGTGATTTTGCTTGAATAATGGCAAAGGCTTCCGCTTCTGTCTTACCTGATGTTAGCAGTTCTTGATAGGCATTCAAAGATTCAACATCAACATAATCAGACATCGTGTCATAATCAGGGTCAAGCATGCCAATTTCCTCACCCATGTAGATGTATGGTGTGCCACGCGATAAATGAATGGCTGCTGCAAGCATGGTTGCTCCTTCCTTACGGAAGTGCTCGATATCCACAAAACGGTTAAGGGCGCGTGGTTGGTCGTGATTGTTCCAAAAGAGAGCTGACCAGCCATTTTCCTCACTCATCTCTTGACCCCAAGTATGAAAGAGGTGTTTTAATTCCTCAAAATCAAAGGGTTTTAGGGTCCATTTTTGGCCGTTTTCATAATCAACTTTAAGATGATGAAAATTGAAAACCATATCCAATTCATGACTGTCTGGATGGCTGTACTGAATGCAATTTGGAATGTCTGTGAAACTCATCTCACCAACTGTCATGCCATCTTCATCTTGACCATATGTTGCTTGATTTAACTCTTTAAGATAGTCATGAGCAATCGGACGATCTGTGTATTCGGGTTTGCCATCAAAGGCATCATTATCCTTGAGTTCTTCGTCTTTTCCGATTAAATTAATCACATCAAAACGAAATCCCTTAACTCCCTTAGAACGCCAGAAGTTAACTACTTTGAATAACTCTTTACGAACATGTGGATTACGCCAATTCAAATCAGCTTGACTAATATCAAAAAGGTGTAAATAATATTTTCCCGTATCTCCAAATGGCGCCCAAGCATTTCCGCCAAATTTTGACACCCAGTTCGTTGGCTGATCACGTAAAATAAAGAAATCTTGATAATACTTATCGCCCGCTAAGGCTTTTTGGAACCACTCATGCTCGGTTGAACAGTGATTTAAAACCATATCAAGCATCAACTCGATACCATGCTCCTTAGCTGCTTGAACCAATTCTTCAAAATCAGCCATACTTCCAAATAAAGGGTTGATAGCTGTGTAATCCGAAATATCATATCCGTTATCACGTTGAGGACTTGGGTAGAAGGGGTTGAGCCAGATGACATCAACACCTAATTCTTCCAAATAGGGTAATTTTTCAATAATACCTCGTAAATCACCAATACCGTTTCCAGTTGTGTCTTTATAAGATTTTGGATAAATCTGATAAACAACTTTTCTTTTATCAAATGTCACTTTTTACTCCTTTAGGACAATTTGCTAGCTGTAAAAATAGTTTCGCCACGTTTAATGTCACACGGTAATTGTCTTGTCATATCTGTTTGGAAATCATTTTGATTGGTTACAATGACAGGAGTGTCAACCGAATATCCGGCAGCCTTAATCATCTCAATATCAAAGCTAATCAAGGCATCACCAACACTCACTTTATCACCTTGCTTGACATGAGCTGTAAAGCCTTTACCATCAAGATTTACTGTGTCCATTCCAATATGCATCAATAATTCTACGCCTTCTTGTGAGATTAAACCGATGGCATGTTTTGTTGGAAAAATTGCTGATACAACACCATCAACCGGTGCCACTAACTCACCTTCGACTGGTTCAATCACAAGTCCTTGTCCCATAACTCCTTGTGCAAAAACAGGGTCAGGGGCTTGGCTCAAATTTTTAGCATGCCCAAGAAGGGGACTTTGAATAGCGACAACCGTACCAGCAGGTGCTTCAGCATCCTTCTTAGCTTCAACTACTGCTTGTACTTGTGACTGATCTCCTTTTTTAGCATCATCTTCTGCTTTTGTTAAGAAACCAATTTTGCGGAACATAAAAGTCAAGGCAAATGGTACAGCGATGGCAATCAACATATTGATGGCAAAGAAGCCCATATATTTTGCTTGAATAGAAAGGATTCCTGGAAGCCCTCCAATACCAATTGCATTAGCTGTAATATTAAAGCTTGTACAGAAAAGACCTGCAAGACCTGAACCAATCATTCCAGCTACAAATGGATAAACGTACTTCAAGTTAATCCCAAAAAGAGCTGGTTCTGTAACCCCTAGATAAGCTGAGATAGCCGCTGGCAACGAAATTTGTGCCTCACGCTCATCATGTCGATTCATAATGTAGAAAGCTAAAACGGCTGAACCTTGAGCGATATTTGACAAAGCAATCATCGGCCATAATCCAGTACCACCAGCATCAGCGATCAATTGTGTATCAATCGCATTGGTCATGTGATGCAATCCTGTGATAACCAGTGGGGCATAAAGTGCACCAAAGATTGCTCCGAAAAGCCATTTTACTGGACCTGTCAAACCAGCAAGAACAACTGCTGAGATTCCTTTACCAATTGTCCACCCAATTGGTCCAAGAACTGTGTGTGCTAGAATCAAAGCCGGAATCAATGACAGAAATGGTACAAAAATCATTGAAATCACTTCTGGAATGTGTTTACGCCAGAAACGTTCTAAGTAAGCCAGAGATAAACCAGCTAAGAGCGCTGGAATAACTTGAGCTTGGTAACCAATCTTTTGAACAGCAAAATAACCAAAATCCCAAGTCCAGTCAGCTGCAATGTCAGCTGCTGAAGTACTTGCTACGCTATAAGCATTTAGTAATTGATTTGGTGAAACCAAACAAATTCCCAGAACAATCCCCAGAATCTGGCTAGTTCCCATTTTACGTGTCACAGACCAGACGATTCCCACTGGTAAATAGTGGAAAATCGCTTCACCTGGCAACCACAAGAATGAGTTCACACCAGACCAAAATTGAGAAACATCAACGATTGTATTGTAAATTGGCTGACCAGAATCAGTATACTGCTTAACTCCATCAATAACCTTTTGACCGAGCCATTCCATCTGGACACCCTCAAGGATATTACGAAAACCTAAAATCAAACCACCAACGATAATGGCTGGAATAATTGGAGTAAAAATTTCAGCCAGCATTGACAAAGCACGTTGAAGCCAATTCTGATTCTTCTGCGCAGCTGATTTAGCAGCTTCTTTTGATACACCTTCAATGCCAGAAATCGCTGTGAAATCATTGTAAAAGATAGGAACATCGTTTCCGATGATAGCTTGGAACTGTCCTGCATTTGTAAATGTTCCTTTAACAGCAGGAATAGCTTCCAGACGCTTAATATCTGCTTTACTGTCATCATTTAGTACAAAACGCATCCGCGTTGCACAGTGAGTTACTGCTGCAATGTTTTCTTTCCCGCCAATAGCTTCAAGCATTTCACGGGCATCTTTTTCAAATTTTCCCATATGTCTTCGGTTAAACCGACTCCTTCGTTAATCTATAAATAGTCGCTAGCTTTATTTACACCAAACATTGTAATCGGTTTCTATTTTGTAGGCAAGTTGTTTGTATAAAATCCCCCTAAATTTTCTTGAATTTTCTCAAGTTGTATGGTATTTTAAAAACAACTTTAAAAATTACAGAGATTTTCAAAAAATATCATGAAAAAATACGAACAAGTTTTTAAAAAAATTGAACAAGATATTACATCAGGTGTTTATCAGGCTGGAGATTTCCTCCCTACTGAAAACGAACTCACTCAAACTTATCAAATGAGCCGCGATACTATTCGAAAAGCCTTGAAATTGTTAGCCGAAGCAGGCCTCATTCAAAAAATACATGGCTCTGGTTCACAGGTTATCAAACATGAAACCATTGATTTTCCAGTTTCTCAATTGACCAGTTATAAAGAACTCGTCGATAATTACGGCATTGATTCTAAAACCAATGTCATTTCAATTGACAAACTGATTGTCGATGAAAAATTAGCTGCGCTGACTGGTTTTAAAAAGAATAGTTTAGTTTGGCGCGTGATTCGTCAACGAGTAGTTGATGGCACAGCTTCTGTCCTTGATATTGATTACCTAGATAAAAAAATCGTGCCAGATATGACACGAGAAATCGCCGAACAATCCATTTACGATTACCTTGAAAACCAACTCCACCTCATCATCGCTTACGCACAAAAAGAAATCACCATTGACCAGATAACCGACCGTGATAAACTACTCCTTGACATCGGTGCTGAGCACCATGTCGTCTCTGTCAAATCAAAAGTTTACCTCGCCAACAAACACCAATTCCAATTCACCGAAAGCAGACACAAACTCGAAAAATTCCGCTTCGTTGACTTCGCAACCCGAAACCCACAGTAACCTTTTCAACTAGAAAAACGCAGTCTCTCCCACATCTTGAAAACTTTGAAATGCCTTGGATTTCCTGCCGAACTGTCAGCCCTACCACCCACACCAACTAAGGAAAAAACAATGATTATTGCTAGCTAATTTCAGAAATACTTGCTAGCAAAGCAAGCACAAAAATGATATCTACCGCCGTTCAATAGTCTGAACCTAGAAATTGAAAAGCATGGAAACCAAAGCAAGCATCTCAAAAAGACTTTTTCTTCAACCAAAAAAGCAGCTGGACATTTCGTGTCCAGCTGCTTTTGCATTAATGTCGTAATCTGCGGTAAACATTTACTATCAATAAAAGCACGATTAAAATAAATATTCCAAGGAATGGCGCAACCATCAATGGTTTCACCTGACTGGCTTCAGATGTCACACGCGCAGCATTTTCCTGATTAGCGATACGGTGACCACGAACCAAGAGACGGTGAGTATTGACTCCATACGGCGTACAAGTCACCAAAGTCACATAGTCTTGATTTGGGTCGATTGCTAACGCTGAGACATCATCTGGCAAGACCGTCAAAATCTGATCTACTTCATAAGTCAAGGTTTCATCTAGAACTTGAATCATGAAAGTATCGCCCTCAACCAAGCGGTCAATATCCGTAAACAACTTTGCAGACGGCAAGCCACGGTGACCTGAAATCACAGCGTGCGTTCCCTTACCACCCACAGGAAGTGATGTCCCTGGGATATGCCCAATAGCCACCTGCAAGACACTATCGTCCGTACCATGGTAAATCGGCAAAGTCGTATTCAACTTAGGAATTTCAACATAAGCCATAATCCCCGTACCAGTCACATCAAGCGTCTGGTCATAGGTCTTAGTCTCAGCACTCGACAAATTCAAATCAGGAATAACCCCTGTTTGCAACGTCTGATTATAAGCTTGTGCAGCAGCCAACATCTCTGCTTTCTTCTGCTCACTCATATCCTCAACATCTTGCACATAGCCAGCCACAGCTTCTGATTGGTGAAATGAATTCCAATAATCGCTAACTGTCGGATACAATAACAAGGACAGCCCGATTAACAATATGCCGACGAGGCTAATCGTCAAATAATTCTCTTTAATCTTTTTTATCATAATAAAGGGCTCTCCTCACCATTGCAATAGGAAAGGGAGCGAAAGAAAAGTTGACACTCCTCATCCACTCCCTGCTAGGTAACAAGGCTCTAACAGCCGACCAATCGGTCTAAAACTCATTACAAAGTATTAACGCTTTATTTTTCCGCCTTGCAACCTAACGCCTATAACAACAGTCTGCCTAGTGTTTATTTAGCATCCATGCGTTTTTTAGTAACAAGCAAGATACCAGCAGCAAGAACAAGAATAGTACCTACAACGTAAAGGATAGTTGTTCCCATACCACCAGTTGAAGGAAGAACTGAACCTTTTTTGTTGACAACATTAGTTGTTAAAGAACCATCAGTAGTGCTTGAAGTAAATTCAATGCTACCAGTTGTCACATCACCTGAAAGTGAGTTCAATGCTGGGCTATCAGATTCTACATCGTGGTCTGCAGTTACTGTAAATTCAACATCATCAATTGTGTTGTAACCATTTGGTGTAGTTGTTTCTGAAAGAACGTAATCTCCATCATCAAGACCTGAGAATGTGAAAGTAGTTCCAGCAGTATTTTTTACAACTGCCACTTCTTGAAGTGAGCCATCTGCCAATTTTTTAGAAAGTGTGAACTCAGCACCTTCCAAAGCTTCACCATTTTGGTCAACTTTATTTACAACAACT
>NZ_DGTE01000035.1:0-6933 GCF_002393675.1 Streptococcus sp. UBA4344 | reverse complement strand
TTGTTCAGTTTTCAAAGGTCTTTGTCTCATCAGAGACAACTTCTATATTCTATCAAATTTAAAACTCGCTGTCAATACCTTTTTCAAGGTTTTTTCAAACTTGTTTCAAATCTGTTACCGCTACCCTCTCGGACAACAGCTATATTAGTTTAGCATTTCTAACTCGCTTTGTCAAGAACTTTTTTAAGTTTTTTTCAAAGCTGTTTGAAATGTTAGCTGCTTCAAACAACAGCTTATTTAGTATACTAAACTTAATTTACACTGTCAACACTTTTTTGATAGTTTTTGATATTTTTTTGTAATACTGTCATAAATCTGTCATGATAGGCATTCTTTCAGGCGTTTAAATTTTGATGGAATACTCTTTCTACTCTCTTATTTGACTATTTTATGACTTTATCACCGTCATTCTCTACCCAAAGCTTTCCTTTTTACTTTTCCGTACTTAGCTTATCAGGAAAAAATTAATTTTACTTATCAGCGAACGTCCCTCATTGCTGCCTTAGCAGCTTATTAAACTAATCTTACTCATCTAATACAGATATTTTTTTGTGCTTAGATGTTATAACTACCTCACCACCTCAAGAATCACTACTTTCGATTCTAGTAGGAGATTAAACGAAGTGTAAAGACGGATTTTATCCCATTTAGGCAATTTTCATACTCTGTTAATCGGATTTTTTGATATTGACGTCTACAAAGGCCATATAGCGTTCTCTGAAAGGT
The DNA here is from genome assembly GCF_002393675.1 of Streptococcus sp. UBA4344. Classification (NCBI taxonomy): domain Bacteria; kingdom Bacillati; phylum Bacillota; class Bacilli; order Lactobacillales; family Streptococcaceae; genus Streptococcus; species Streptococcus sp. UBA4344. Next base: position 6,207 of record NZ_DGTE01000035.1, on the reverse strand, counting down.
CTTATACCATTTCCCTCATTTGTAATATTAGGAGCTGTTATAAAGCAATTTTGAGCATTTCTGAGCGACTTAGGTAGTAATGTAATAAATAAAGTATAAAAACGCCTGCTTACGAAGTGTTTCTAAACTAGAGACATTTCGTAAACAAGCGTTACTAAATCACCAATATGATGAGTGTTCCCGCTAGGGAAAATCCCCAGCGGTAGACCAGAGCTAGACTAAGAACCCTAGAGTTCCATCATCATAACACTCAACAAAATTGATAAAAATTATACTAATTCAATGATTGCCATTGGAGCAGCATCACCACGGCGAGGTTCAGTTTTAAGAATACGAGTGTATCCACCGTTGCGTTCTGCGTAACGTGGTGCGATTTCATCGAAAAGTTTTTGAAGTGCTGTTTGTGAAGTGTATTTTTCAGTAGCTTCATCAAAGTTTTCAGATGCAATTTCATTGCGAACGAAAGCAGCAGCTTGACGACGAGCATGAAGATCACCACGTTTACCTAAAGTAATCATTTTTTCAACTGTTTTGCGGATTTCTTTAGCACGAGCTTCTGTAGTTACAATAGATTCGTTAATCAAAAGATCTGTTGTCAAATCACGAAGCATTGCTTTACGTTGTGAGCTAGTGCGTCCTAGTTTACGGTAAGCCATTTTATCCTCCTATATTATTTATCGTTTTTGAGTCCGAGTCCAAGATCAGCAAGTTTAACTTTGACTTCTTCAAGGCTCTTACGACCAAGGTTACGGACTTTCATCATTTCAGGCTCAGTTTTTTCTGTCAAATCAAATACAGTGTTGATACCTGCACGTTTAAGACAGTTATATGAGCGGACTGACAAATCAAGTTCTTCGATAGTACGGTCAAGCACTTTTTCATCGTTAACTTTTTCAGTTTCTTTCATCACATCAGTGTTTTTAGCCACTTCAGTAAGGTCAGTAAACAAATTCAAGTGTTCGATCAAAACGCGCGCAGATAGACCTAAAGCATCTTCAGGAATGATTGTGCCATTTGTCATGATTTCGATTGTTAATTTATCAAAGCCATCATTGCTACCTACGCGAGCAGGTTCAACTTGATAATTAACTTTTTTCACTGGTGTGTAGATAGAGTCTACAGCCAATGTTCCCACTGGAGCATCTTCTTTTTTATTACCTTCTGCTGGAACGTAACCACGTTTTTTAGCAACAGTCATTGTAGCTTTCAAACTGTGTCCTTCAGCGATTGTAAAGAGATAGTGGTCTGGGTTGACGATTTCAACATCGCTATCTGTTAAAATATCTCCTGCAGTAACTTCTGCTGGACCTTCAACATCAAGTTCGATAATTTTTTCATCATCAACATAAGATTTTACTGCAAGTCCTTTAATATTAAGGATGATTTGCATAACATCTTCGCGTACACCTGGAATAGTGTCAAATTCGTGGAGTACTCCATCAATTTTAATTGATGTTACTGCCGCACCTGGGAGTGAAGACAAGAGTACACGACGAAGAGAATTACCTAGAGTTGTCCCGTATCCACGTTCAAGTGGTTCGATGACAAATCTGCCGTAATCTTTATTTTCATCAATTTTTGTTATTATTGGTTTTTCAAACTCAATCATTTATTATACTCCCTCGAAACGAATCTTGTGTACTATTAACAATTATGATTACACACGACGACGTTTTGGAGGACGAGCACCATTGTGTGGCACAGGAGTAACGTCACGGATTGAAGTCACTTCAAGACCAGCAGCAGCAAGAGCACGAATAGCAGACTCACGACCTGAACCAGGACCTTTTACAGTAACTTCAACAGTTTTAAGACCATGTTCTTGTGCAGATTTAGCAGCAGCTTCAGCAGCCATTTGTGCAGCGAATGGAGTAGATTTACGAGAACCTTTGAATCCAAGAGCACCAGCTGATGACCAAGCAATTGCGTTACCGTGCACATCTGTAATCATAACAATAGTGTTATTGAATGTAGCGTGAATATGAGCAACACCAGATTCGATGTTCTTTTTCACACGACGTTTACGTGTTGGTTTAGCCAATTTTTTTACCTCCTATTTTATTTTTTCTTACCAGCAATCGCAACAGCTTTACCTTTACGAGTGCGAGCGTTATTTTTAGTGTTTTGACCACGGACAGGAAGTCCACGACGGTGACGGATACCACGGTATGAACCAATTTCCATCAAGCGTTTGATGTTCATGTTCACTTCACGACGAAGGTCACCTTCAACTTTAATTGCATCAACTTCACGACGGATAGCATCTTCTTGATCTGATGTCAAATCTTTAACACGGATGTCTTCAGAAACACCAGCAGCTGCTAAGATTTTCTTAGAAGTTGCAAGACCGATACCATATACATAAGTAAGTGAAATTACTACACGTTTTTCATTTGGAATATCAACTCCAGCAATACGAGCCATTTTTTCTCCTTTCTATATTATCCTTGACGTTGTTTGTGTTTTGGATTTGATGGACAAATTACCATAACACGACCGTTACGACGAATAACTTTACAGTATTCGCAAATTGGTTTGACTGATGGTCTTACCTTCATTTTTTAATCCCTCCAATTATTTCGATTATTTAAAGCGGTATGTGATACGTCCACGTGTTAAATCATATGGACTCATTTCAACAGTAACACGGTCACCTACCAAAATACGAATGTAGTTTTTACGGATTTTTCCTGATACAGTTGCCAAGATTTGGTGTCCATTTTCTAATTCAACAGTAAACATAGCGTTAGGCATCGTCTCAACAACTTTACCTTCAATTTCAATCACATCTTCTTTTGCCACGCAAAAGTACCCCCTAAATTTCGATTTGATGTCCTCTGAGTACAGAGGTAACAATTATAAGCCAGACTAGCCTATTATATCACGACTCTTCTACTTGTGCAAGTAGAAACTCTTAAATTATTTTAATGATGAGATTGCTTTTTCAATGTCAGCAAATACATCATTGATGTCTTGGTTACCTTGAATATCAAAAACAATACCAGCTTTACGGTAGTGTTCAATGATTGGTGCACCTTGAGCAATATTAACATCAAGACGACGTTTTACAGTTTCAGGTTTGTCATCTTCACGTTGGTAGAATTCATGTCCGCCACATGCATCACAAGTTCCTTCAACTTTTGTTGGATTGAATACTTTGTGGTATGTTGCTCCACAAGAACGGCAAATAAAGCGGCCAGATAAGCGTTCAATCAAGCTGTCTGGATTAACATCAATGTTAATAACACCGTCTAATTTAAGATCCAAATTTTTAAGTGTTTCATCCAAAGCATGTGCTTGTTCGATAGTACGTGGGTAACCATCAAGCAAGAAACCTTTTTCAGCGATATCAGCTTGTGCCAAACGTTCTTTAACAATACCGTTAGTTACTTCGTCAGGTACAAGTTCACCTTTATCGATGAATGATTTAGCAAGAACACCCATTTCAGTTTTGTTTGCCATTGCAGCACGGAACATATCTCCGGTAGAAATGTGTGCAACGCCGAATTCTTCAACGATTTTTGCTGCTTGAGTCCCTTTACCAGCCCCTGGTAAACCCATGATTAAAAGATTCATGATACTCTCCTTATTTTGTTTTTAAATAAATTTAACACCGAAGTGCTAAACTTATTCAAAAACAAAATAGAAAGGTTGACTAGGTCAACCTATATTCTATTCTGCTGTGTTCATGAAACCAACATACTGTCTCTTCAAGAGATAACCTTCAAGTTGTTTCATTCCTTCAATACCTGTTGAAATCAAGATAAGAAGACTTGTTCCTCCAAGAGCAATACTGCTAGATAAGTTCATTGCTTGTTGTGCAATAATTGGTGTTAATGAAATAAACGCCAAGAAAATTGAACCTACAGTAGCTAATTTCTTCAATAATGAAGAAAGATATTCTTCTGTTTCGCGTCCAGGTCGAACACTAGGAATATATGACGCACCTTTTTGCAAGTTTTCTGCTGTTTTTTCAGGATTAACTTGAACAAAAGTATAGAAGAATGAGAATAAAATAATTAGTACTGCGTAAATTACCATTCCGATCGGTGTTTGGTAATTCAAATATGATTCTAGAGTTGTAAGCCAAGGAATATCATGTCCATTTGAAATCAACGGAATAATCGTACTTGGAATCGTTGTAATCGAACTGGCAAAGATAACGGGAATGACGCCAGCCGGATTAATTTTTAAAGGAAGATAAGAACTTGTTGGTGCACCTTGAACCAATTTTGTATATTGGATTGGAATTTTATATTCTGCTTGTTGGACAAAGGTTGTAAAGAACACAATTGCCAATACAGCTACAATCAACAAAGCTACAAAGATATATGAAGATATTAAATCACTTGAACGAACGTTTACAAAGAAATCTTCATAGATTGTTGAAATAGCATTTGGAATTGATGAAATGATACCCGCGAAGATAATCATTGAAACACCATTTCCGAAACCTTTGTCGGTGATTTGTTCACCGAGCCATGTCACAATCATACTACCAGTAGTTAACAAAGCACCAATTAGAATGTATGTTTTAACATTTGGTGTTGACACCAATGAAATACTTGATAAAGTATTAAAGCCTGCTGTGATCCCGATTGATTGAATGAAAGCCAAGACAAGTGAAATATAACGAGTCGCTTGATTTAACTTACGACGCCCAACTTCACCTTGTTTGCTCCATTCAACAAACTTAGGCAAGATATCCATTTGCAACAGCTGAACAATGATAGATGCTGTGATGTACGGGCTAACACCCATTGAGAATACAGAGAAGTTACTCATAGCATTACCAGAAACAAGGTTCAACATATTTAGAAAGGGAAGTTCACCTAGTTGATCAAGACTTTTAGCATTGATACCTGGCACAGTAATATGTGTTCCAACACGGAAAACAAAGATGATAAAAAGTGTAAAGAAAATTTTATTTCTAACATTTTTTACCTTTAGTGCATCTTTAAGTAATTTAAAGAACATACCGAGTCCTCCTTAATTAGATGACTTCGATTGAACCACCTTTTGCAGTGATAGCTGCTTCAGCAGATTTAGAGAATTTAGCTGCTTTAACAGTCAATTTTTTAGTCAATTCGCCGTTACCAAGAACTTTAACGCCTGATTTTTCAGCACGAATGATTCCAGCTTCTTTAAGAACAACTGGAGTTACTTCTGTACCATCTTCGAAAACGTTAAGTTGGTCAAGGTTTACAAGAGCGTATTCTTTAGCGTTAACGTTCAAGAAACCACGTTTTGGCATACGACGGAACAATGGAGTTTGTCCACCTTCAAAACCAAGACGTACTTTACCACCGCTACGAGCTTTTTGACCTTTTTGACCGCGTCCTGCAGTTTTACCGTTACCAGATGATGTACCACGACCTACACGGTTACGTACTTTACGAGAACCTTCAGCAGGTTTAAGTTCATGAAGTTTCATTATTATTTTCTCCTTTTTTGTAAAATGCTAGCGCCTCTATGAGGGGAAAGGACTCCCCATAGAAACTCGCCTATACTAATATCTAGTTTAAGTCGCAAGAGTACCCCTTGCGACTTAAACCTAAAATTTATTTAATGTTAATTATTTAACATCTTCAACAGTTACCAAGTGTGAAACTGAAGTAACCATTCCACGGATAGCTGGAGTGTCTTCTTTGACAACTGAGCTATGTAATTTACCAAGTCCAAGAGCAGCAACTGTTTTACGTTGTGCAGGAATGCGTCCGATTGGAGACTTAGTCAAAGTAATTTTAATTTGAGCCATTATTATCCCCTTTCTTATGCTAAATCAGAAACTGAAACACCGCGAAGAGCAGCAACGTCTTCTGCACGTTTAAGTTGTTTCAAACCTTCAACAGTTGCGCGAACAATGTTGATTGGAGTGTTTGAACCAAGTGATTTAGATGTAACATCTGCAACACCGGCCAATTCGATGACGGCACGAACAGCACCACCAGCAGCAACCCCAGCACCTTCTACAGCAGGTTTCAACAATACTTTAGCTCCACCAAATTCTGAACGAACTTCGTGAGGAATTGTTGTACCAACCATAGGTACTTCGATCAAGTTTTTCTTAGCGTCTTCAACAGCTTTACGAATAGCTTCTGGTACTTCTTGAGCTTTACCAGTACCGAAACCTACACGACCATTACGGTCACCAACAACTACAAGAGCAGCAAAGCGAAGACGACGTCCACCTTTAACAACTTTTGT
>NZ_DGTE01000005.1:0-50756 GCF_002393675.1 Streptococcus sp. UBA4344 | reverse complement strand
TAATTTACACTGTCAACACTTTTTTTGATAGTTTCTTTACAGCATTAGCATCAATCCTGAAAGTTATTTTAAGCCCTTAAAAGCAGTTCTATTTTTCATGCTTATTTTTTTCTTATCATACGTTTATTATGCTCTAAAAGAGCCTTATATCGCAGATTTTCAGAAATGCGATAGCTATTTAGCTTTTAAAAGCAAAAAAAGACATCCAAGATAAAAATCTTGAATGTCTTGAAACGTTGATATAATCGTATTGATTAACGTTTTGAGAATTGTGAAGCTTTACGAGCTTTTTTAAGACCTGGTTTTTTACGTTCAACCATACGTGCATCACGTGTAAGAAGACCAGCGCGTTTCAATGAATCACGGAAATCTGGGTCTACTTGAAGCAATGCGCGAGCGATACCGTGACGGATAGCTCCTGATTGACCTGCGTATCCACCACCTACAACGTTAACGAAAACGTCGTATGAACCTACAGTTGAAGTAACTGCAAATGGTTGGTTAATAACAAGACGAAGGTCAGCATGTGGGATGTATTCTTCTACATCTTTTTTGTTAACAGTGATTTTACCAGTACCTGGAACCAAACGTACGCGTGCAACAGCGTTTTTACGACGACCAGTACCTGTGTATTGTGCTTGTGCCATTTAATTGATGCTCCTTTCTCTCTTAGATAAGTCCTTTGATATCAAGTACTTCTGGTTGTTGAGCAGCGTGTGTGTGTTCAGCACCAACGAAGACTTTCAATTTCATACCTTGTGCACGTCCAAGAGTGTTGTGTGGAAGCATGCCTTTAACTGATTTTTCAATCAAGCGAACAGCATTTTTAGAACGAAGTTCACCTGCTGAGATTTGTTTCAATCCACCTGGATACATTGAGTGAGTGTAGTAGATTTTATCAGTTGCTTTTTTACCAGTTAATTTAACTTTTTCAGCATTGATAACGATAACGAAGTCACCTGTATCAGTGTGTGGTGTAAATGTTGGTTTGTTTTTTCCGCGAAGTACGCTAGCAACTACTGCAGAAAGACGTCCAAGAGGTACATCTGTTGCGTCAACAACGTACCATTTACGTTCAACTTGGCCTGGTTTAGCCATGAATGTTGTTTTGTTCATGAGTTCTCCTATACGAATTCGTTTTTGTTTACAAAATGTGGATGTTCCGGTCCACGAGTTATTTGAAAGGTTCCGGGGCCTTACAAATGGGGTAAACAATACCGTTTATTATAATACCAAAAAAAGTGGTAGTAAGTCAACACTTACGAACCATCTTTTCTAAGTTTTTTTAGCTTTTTTCTGCACTTTTTGGCGAAAGCGGTTAGCGGAATTTCCGAGTATTTTCAGCCAAATGAACCAAGTGACGTAAGAAGTCGTGAGTCTTAGCTTGATAACCATTGGCTACACCTAAATCGTAAATATAACCATTGATATAGTCAACTTCTGTCTCCCTGCCTTTACTCATATCTTGATACATTGATGGGTAGTGAAGCGGACTTGTTTCTGCACTAACATATCGAATAGTCTCCCATTCTTGCTCACGACTGCCAAGTGGTTTTATTCCAGCCAACTCTGCAACATCATAGGCTTCATCAATTAATTGTTTTCCTAAAGCTTCTGCACCTTCATAATCAATATATTGGCCCATGCGGATTTCAAAAAGTGTGCAAATCGTATTAATAACTGAATTAAAAACAACCTTTGTATAAAGTGTTCCTAAAAAATTATCTGTCAGATTTGGATTAAGATTTGATGCACTAAAATCAGCAATAATCTGCTTTTGAACGCTATCGACATGACCGGACTGTGCAGCTAAATTAATTGAACCTGCGCCAGCCTTTCCGATGAAATCGACATCTCCTGCAGCTTTTAAAACTGTTCCAATTAAACAAGTCCCTGCCAAAACTTTTTCAGGAACAAAATAGTGATTAATCTTTTCAATGTGCCCCATGCCATTCATGCCAGTAAAAACGTATTGATTACTATTGAAGAAATGTTTACTTCGCTCTAATAATTTTTGTAGATGCATCTGTTTATCAAAAATAATCAAGACATCTGGTTTTCCATGGTAGTTTTCTGGTAGGTAAATATCAATCGGAACCAAGTGGCGGTTTTCGCCATCTCGTGACTGATAAACCCCTCCTTGTTTTTGAATTGTATCAACTTGTTCCTGCCAAGTATCAATAAAGTCTACTTGAGCTCCCAAATGTTCCTTCAGCAATAGTCCAAATCGTAATCCCATTGCACCACTTCCAAGTACTGCATACGTTAAAGTCATCAATCTACCTCCCTTGATTTTTTAAAATTATATCACTTCTCTCAAGAAATAAAGCAGGTTGAGGGTATTGATTTTTTTATTGCTGGTTATAACTATTATGAATTTCACCCTTTAACACGAACATCATAGTCCAGACTAACAACCTTCTCGTGATAATTGTCAGCAGTGATTTGAACTTTATAAGACCCTTTTTTAAAGTAAAGTTTTTGGCTATCTTTTAATTCATCGCCATCAAGTTGATAGCAACACTTGTTATTTTCATCAACAATACTTAAATGTAAATCTCCATCGTCTGTCATCCCATTTACTTTAAGATTCAACTTTTCATCTTCTGGTAATGTGAAATAACCTTTAGCAATTTCTAAAGTTTTTTGGCTAGTTGCACTTTGACCATAAGTCTTATCTTTTTTCATTGAAAACTTGACTGAGTGTTCTTCATTATAGTTATACAAAAAGAATGCTCCGATAAGGCAAACCACTGTGGCAATTACAGCAAGCATTGGCCACAGCTTCTTCTGCTTATCAGAATTTTTTGCTACACTTGGTATAGTTTCTTTTTTAATTAATTGGTCAACAGAGATGCCAAAATAATCACTAATTTTAACCAGCATTTCTACATCTGGATAGTTTTTCCCATTTTCCCAATTTGATACAGTCTGTCTTGAGACATGAAAAATATTAGCAAAATCATCCTGACTCAATTTTTCTTGTTTTCGTAATTCACTGATGTTCATTCTTTTCCCGCCTTTCACCAAAATTATCCTCTTTTTTTCATTTGAATACTAGCAAATACCTTTTGACATCACGGTAAAAATCATTTTACACGCCGTCAAATTCGCTTGGCAAAGGCAAATTATCGTGCTTCTTTTCCGATTGTAAAGACGGCTAGTGTTCCAGGTCCGACGTGTGCTGAAATGATTGGGCCTAACGGCATAATAAGAACATTGTCAATATCTTCATGTTCTAACAATGATTTTTTAAGCGTTTCAGCCCCTTCAATGTCATTGGCGTAGGCAACCACAGCTGTCCTGTGAGCTAATGCTTGTGTCGCTTGTGAAACCACTTCTCTCAATGCTTTTTTACGTCCACGAATTTTAGCCAAAGGAACTAATTTACCAGAAGCTTCAATCCACAAAAGTGGCTTAATATTAGCTAAACTGCCCATGATGGCTGACGTTTTTGAAAGACGTCCACCACGCATCAAATGGTAAAGATCGTCAACCAAGAAATACGTTCGTAGACGTGGCAAAATATCGACAATCATCGCTTTTGTTTCTTCAAGTGTCTTACCTTCATCACGCGCTGCAGCTGCAAGAATAGACAAATACCCTTCACCACCTGCAGCAGCTAACGTATCAACAATCTCAATCGTAGCATCTGGGTATTCTTCTAACACTAAATCACGCGCAATCATTGAACTTTGATAAGTCCCAGAAAGCACAGAAGAGAATGCTAAATAAAGGACTTTATCGCCATTTTCAGCGTGACGACGAAAAGATTCTTCAAATTGACCTACATTGACTTGACTGGTTGTTGGTTTTCCACCATTTTTCATACTTTCAAGCAATTTCTCACTAGTCAAACGATTAGGACCTACTGTTTCATAAATTTCCCCATCAAGCTGAACTGTTAAGCCTAAAATTTCAACATCATGATCATTCGCCCAATTCTCATCTAAATCTGCCGTTGAATCTGTTATTAATTTAAAAGTCATAATTCTCCCTTTTTAATACTTAAAACTATTTTCTTAACTAACATATTGTCTAAAATAACAATCATTCACCAAAAATACTTTGATTATCAAATGATTTATTTTTTATTATAACAAAAAAGCCCGCATTTAGCGAGCTCCTTTAAAAAGTTTACTAGTTTAAATATCATCAAGTAACTGTTTTAATTGATCCATTTGTCCGTCATTCCATGGGCGAAGCTTTGGGGTGGTTAAATCGATATGTTTTGACATTTTATCTAAATCTGACTTAACAGTGTTAACACGTTGTTCCAACTCACGTGCTGAGACACGAAGAGCTCCTTGTGAAAAAATGGTCCATTGTTCATTTAAGTCACTGGTAGCCACTTCTACAAGGTGACGTGGAGTATTTAACTCAGCAGCTGTGCGCTCAATATATGAGTCAGCCGTTTCATCCTCTTCTGTAAAAATGACTTGAATTTTATATTCATCGTAACGTTGACGAACACCTGGAACATATTGCGCATCAAAGACACAAATGATATCAAGATTTTCAAAATGGGCGTAATTATTGATCTTGCGTAGCAAAAGATTTCGCGCTTCATCTAATCGATTTGTCTTAAACAGTTGACGCGTTTCCTGCCAAAAGGCAATCATATTGTAACCATCAACTAAGAGGATTCTTTTCTTCATTTTTTATTCCTTTCATGGATGGCTAGTTTTTTGGCTTTACATGAATCTTAGTCTACTTTATGACGGAAAACTTCATACATTAATACCGCTGCAGCGACACTAGCATTCAAACTTTGAACATGACCGTTCATCGGAATCGTAATCATCTCATCAACTTGTTTTTTGATATTCGGTGAGATTCCTTTACCTTCATTACCAATAATTAATGCTAATTTCCCTGAAGTATTCCATTTGTGAGATGGTGTTCCGTTCATATCTGTACCAAACACCCAGAAGCCTTGTTCTTTTAACTTATCAAGTGTTTGGCTAAGGTTTGTTACACGTGCGATTGGCACATGCTCAACAGCACCTGTTGATGTTTTAGATACTACTGGAGTTACACCTACTGCACGATGTTTTGGAATAATCACACCAGTAACATTTGTAGCATCAGCTGTTCGCAAGATTGAGCCAAAATTATGTGGGTCATTAAGCCCATCCAAGATAAGGATAAGTGGATTTTCTTCTTGCGCAGCTTTTTCTAAAATGCTATCTAATTCAGCATAAGCAAATTCTGAAACGCGTAAAACAAAACCTTGGTGAACAGCCCCATTAGTCATCTCACTAAGTGTCTTCTTAGGCGTCCAAGAGATAGAAACTTTCTTTTCAGCTGCTAGACTTTTAATTCGATCAACGTTTTTTCCACGTAAATCATCTTGAATGTAGAGTTTATTTCCTGTATTAGCCGTTAAACTTTCCGTTACTGCATGGACACCGTAAACGATGTCGTTTGCTTCATTAAAATCTTTGTTCTTCATAGTGTTATTATAACATGAAAACCAGCTCTCATGCGAGAACCGGCTATTTTTATTTTTTGCTTAATCTTCAATTTTTTCAACAGCTTGAATACACCAATCGATAAGTTCTTCCAGACGATCAATTTGATCTGTCATATGAAGGTAACCCATCACCGCTTCAAACCCTGTTGACATGCGATAAGTCACGACATCAGCATTTTTGGCTTTGGTGTGACTGTTGGTGTTACGACCACGTTTGTAGATTTCTTCTTCTTTTTCAGACAAGAGCTTTTCTTCAAGCATTAGATTAATCAACATGGCTTGAGCTTTGGCTGAGACGTATCTTGTAGCTTTACGGTGTAATTGATTAGGTTTCGTTAAGCCTTGAAAAATCAAGTGTTTACGAACATACATAGAATAAACCGCATCGCCTTCAAACGCAAGAGCAATACCATTAATCAGATTGACATCTACCTTAGTCACGTGTCCACCTCACACCATCTTTGGTATCAAGAAGTTTAATACCTTGTGCCGCTAATTGATCACGAATGGCATCAGCTGTTGCAAAATCTTTGTTTGCACGCGCTTCTTGGCGTTTTTCAATCAAAGCTTCAATATCAGCATCAAGCACTTCTTCTTCAAAAACAATACCAAAAACAGCTAACATTTTAGCAAAAGTATCTTTAGTTGCTTGATCGTAGTTTCCTGAATTAATCCATTTTGCCATATCAAAGACAACTGTAATACCGTTTGCTGTATTAAAGTCATCGTCCATTGCTGCTTCAAAATCAGCTTTGAATTTTGCAAGTTCAGCTGAATCAACAGCTTCTCCAAGCGGCAAGGTAAAGGTATTTTTCAAATATTTAAGGTTAACCGATGCATCATGAACTGCTTTTTCAGTAAAGTTCACTGGTTTGCGGTATTGTTGTGTCGCAAGGAAGAAACGTAGCACTTGGCCATCGACAGTTTTTAACATATCATGAACTGTTACGAAGTTTCCAAGTGATTTTGACATTTTTTCATTGTCCACGTTAACAAAACCATTGTGCATCCAATAGTTTGCAAATGTCTTACCAGTTTTAGCTTCTGATTGAGCAATTTCATTTGTATGGTGTGGAAATTCTAAGTCAGCACCACCACCGTGTATATCAATGGTATCGCCCAAGATACTTGTCGCCATTACTGAACATTCAATGTGCCAGCCTGGACGACCTTGTCCCCATGGACTTTGCCAAGAAACTTCACCAGGTTTAGCAGCTTTCCAGAGTGCAAAATCCAAAGGATTTTCTTTAATGTCACCTTCACCATCTACACGACCACTGGCACCTACTTCAAGGTCTTCTAGGGTTTTATTAGCTAATTTAGCGTAGTTTTTGCTTTTAGCGACACGAAAATACACGTCTCCGTTTACTTCATAAGCGAAACCTTTATCCACCAAATCTTTAACAAAGGCAATAATCTCGTCCATGTAATCAATGACACGAGGATTTTTTGTTGCAGGTTCTACACCAAGTTCCTTAACATCTTCCATAAAAGCAGCAATAAATTTATCTGAGAAGGCTTTTGTATCCATACCAGCTTCTGCTGCACCTTTGATGATTTTATCATCAACATCAGTAAAGTTAGAGATGTAATTAACTTTGTAACCACGGTATTCAAAGTAGCGGCGAATCGTGTCAAAAGCAACAACACTACGAGCATTTCCGATATGGATATAATTGTAAACTGTTGGCCCGCAGACGTACATGTTAACTGTATTTTCAGTAATTGGGACAAAGTCACGAAGACTTCGAGTCATTGTATCATAAATCTTAATTGTCATGTTCCTTCCTCCAATCTCCATTTATCTTTCCATTAAAGTTTTGATGAATGTAAACTTTGATAGCGTGCTTCTTCCAATTTTGATGTGTAATACTCACGATGTTCTTCGAGGTCATGAATAGCATTTTCATCTTTTTTACCATGAACACGAACAACTTTCGCTGGCACTCCGACTACTGTTACATCTGCAGGAACATCTGAAACAACAACAGCTGCTGCACCTACTTTAGAATTTTTACCGATTTCGATAGGTCCAATAACTTGTGCGTGGGCAGAAACAAGCGCTCCTTCACGTACAGTTGGGTGACGTTTTCCAACATCCTTACCAGTTCCGCCCAGAGTCACACCATGATAAAGCATAACTCCTTTTTCTACAATTGCTGTTTCACCAATAACAAGACCTGAACCATGATCAATAAAGACGCCTTCAGCAATTTCAGCCCCTGGGTGAATTTCAATTTGTGTCCAAAAGCGCCAGAATTGACTGTGCATACGCGCTAATAGTTTCAAACCATGTTTCCATAAGAAATGTGAAATACGATGCGCGGCCAAAGCTTTGACACCAGGATAAGTTAGTATAATCTCCAGAGAGCTACGAGCCGCTGGATCATTTTTCTTTACGATATCTATGCTTTCTTTCCACCAACCCATATCTTCTCCTTTCTTTTTAGTCATCTTCGTCGATTTCAGACCAATCAACTAAAATTTGTTGGTCATCAAACGGGTTAATTGCAACTCCGACCGTTTCATCAATATCATTTTCACCATGTCCTGGTTGATAAATATCTGCTAAGCGCCATGTTAAAATACTTCCTTGCGCTTTACGGAAAGGTGCACCAAATTCATTGTGGTTATACCATTTCGCAAAACTTTGAAGATTTGAAAAGGCTGGAACATAGCTTTTACCTTCTGGGGTAGACATTGTTGGGAACATGCGGTCAAAGCTTTTATCATCACGTGGGTGAACAAATGCAGGAACTAGATAGTATTTATCCAAAGTATCTGCAGCAAGGTTTTCTTCACCCATAAGTTTGTTCAAAATAGTTGTGTAAGCATTCAAAAATTGGATCAATTCACTACTTTTGAAAATTGTAGAATTGCCAAAATCACCTGTTTTCTTAAGATTGAAGACAATTCCTGTTAATCCTTTTTCAATGACTTCTTTCAAAACATCCAATGTTGGACGTTCTACCCAGTTTTGAGTTTTAGCACTATCTTGCTCTTCTTTGAAGTTTTCAAGATCTTCTTTGTCAGAAAAGACAGGAGTCACTCTTTGCCCTTCGATATCAAGAGCATATGGTTGATCGCTAGCCAAAACTGGAATGTTATGTAAAGCATTGACAAGAGCAATACTATCTAAAAAGTTGTCTGGTGCGTTAACAAAGGCACGCAAACGAATATCAAGTTCATTTAAATTTGTCATCGTTAAACTCCACAATATAAGAGATAATCAATCAGAAAAAATCTTAGTCGATACTATCGTGTTTTTCTTTATGATCACGTAGGTGTCCACCAAATGGTGAATGTTTTTTGTGTTCATTTTTTTCAGCTCTTGGTGGACGTGGTAGCAAAGCTTTCATTGAAGCATCGACACGACCTTTATCGTCTACTTTAATGACTTTAACGTCTACTTCATCGCCAACTTCAAGAACATCTGAAACGTTTGCTGTACGTGTCCAAGCGATTTCTGAAATGTGAACAAGGGCATCTGTTTTATCAAATAGGTTTACAAATGCACCGAATTTTTCAATACGGACAACTTTAGCGTGGTAAACTTCACCAACTTTAGCTTCACGAACTAAACCAGCAATGATTTCTTTAGCACGGTCGATAGCAGCTTGGTCAGATGAGTAGATAGATACATTTCCTTCTTCGTCGATATCGATTTTAACGCCAGTTTCTTCGATGATTTTATCGATAGTTTCGCCACCTTTACCGATAACCACTTTGATTTTATCAACATCAATTTTAATAGTATCAATTTTTGGTGCTGTTGGAGCAAGGTGTGTACGAGGAACTGGGATGGTTGCTTCAATCAAATCAAGAATTTCAAAGCGAGCTTTCTTAGCTTGAGCTAGAGCTTCTTTCAAGATTTGCGGTGTAATACCTTCAATCTTGATATCCATTTGAAGAGCTGTAATACCTTCGCGAGTACCAGCTACTTTGAAGTCCATATCGCCGAAGTGATCTTCAAGACCTTGGATATCTGTCAAGATTGTGTAGTTGCTGCCGTCTGAAATCAATCCCATGGCAATACCAGCAACTGGTGCTTTGATTGGCACACCACCAGCCATAAGTGCAAGTGTACCAGCACAGATTGATGCTTGTGATGATGAACCATTTGATTCCAAAACTTCAGCAACTAGGCGGATAGCGTATGGGAATTCTTCAAGGCTTGGAAGAACTTGCGCAAGAGCACGTTCACCAAGAGCTCCGTGACCAATTTCACGACGGCCTGGCGCACCATAACGTCCTGTTTCACCAACAGAGAATTGTGGAAAATTATAGTGATGCAAGAAACGTTTTTTGTATTCAGCCCCAAGACCGTCAACGATTTGTGTTTCTCCCATCGGAGCAAGTGTTAATACTGACAAGGCTTGAGTTTGTCCACGTGTGAACAAACCAGAACCGTGAACTTTTGGAATGTAGTCGATTTCAGCATCCAATGGGCGAATTTCATCAACACGACGACCATCAGGACGAATCTTATCTTCTGTAATCAAACGACGAACTTCAGCGTGTTCCATTTGTTCCAGAATTTCAGCAACATCACGCATAATTGTTTCGTAGTTTTCGTCATCAGCGTAACGTTCTTCATAGACAGCAGTGACTTCTTCTTTAACAGCTTCTGTTGCTGCTTCACGCGCTTTTTTCTCTTCAACTTGAACAGCTTTTTGAAGATCTGCGTTGTAGGCTGCGATAATTTCAGCTTGCAATTCTGGATCAACTTGAAGTAATTCAACTTCTGCTTTTTCTTTACCAACAGCTGCGACGATTTCTTCTTGGAAAGCAATCAATTCTTTGACAGCTTCGTGACCTTTAAGAAGAGCTTCAAGCATGATATCTTCTGACAATTCTTTGGCACCAGATTCAACCATGTTGATGGCTTCTTTTGTACCAGCAACAGTCAATTCAAGAAGTGAAGCTTCTTTTTGTTCTGCTGATGGGTTGATGATAAATTCACCATCGATATAAGCCACTTGAACCCCTGCGATTGGTCCATTGAATGGAATATCTGAAATAGACAAGGCTAATGAGCTACCAAACATAGCTGCCATTGGTGCACTAGCATCTTCGTCATAAGAAAGAACAGTGTTAATCACTTGAACTTCATTACGGAAACCTTCTGCAAACATTGGACGAATTGGACGGTCAATCAAGCGAGCTGTCAATGTCGCATCAGTTGTTGGACGTCCTTCACGTTTGTTGAAACCACCTGGGAATTTTCCAGCGGCGTACATTTTTTCTTCGTAGTTAACTTGAAGTGGGAAGAAGTCACCTGTAGACATCTTTTTAGACATTACAGCCGCACTAAGAACTGTTGATTCACCGTAGCGAATTACTACAGCGCCATTAGCTTGTTTAGCAACTTGACCAATTTCAACAACAAGTGGTCGACCAGCAAAGGTTGTTTCAAAAGTTTGTTTTGACATTTTTATTCCTCTAACAATTTTTTTGATACGTCTGTTTTCTACAAAAACCAGTCTGTAAAAGACTTATAAACTCGTCTTTGCATAAAACCACGTATCTCCACTATTTTATCACATTTTAGAGGAAATGGCAGAGCTCTAAGACCGAAAGCGCAAAAAAAGTAGCTATCTCGAAATAGCTACTCTGTTATATCTTTTGACATCTATCATCTAAATAATAAATCCACCACAGCAATGACAATAATCGCACCAAGAATAGATGGTAAAATAGCCATACCTGCCAAACTTGGCCCCCAAGAACCAAATAAAGTTTGACCAACAAATGAACCAACAAGTCCTGCAAAAATATTATAAATACATCCCATTGATTCACCTTTTTTCGTAATAGCTCCTGCTATTATCCCAATAAGTGCACCAACAATTAATGACCCAATCATAACATTCTCCTTTTTATGCCTTTATTTAAAAAATCTGCTTTTTTACACCACCATTCTATCATAATTTCTCGTGTGCGAAAATTAAAAAGCAAGCACCATTTAAAAGACTACTTTTCTTAAATTAAAAACACAAAAACCTCCTTTTCAGGAGGTTTTTAAGCATTGAACAATGCAATATTAGAACATGTCAATCAACAATTGTTTCAACTCAGCAATATATGGTTGACGAGGGTTAGCAGGTGTACATTGGTCATCGTAAGCAAGTGATGCTAATTTATCAACTGCTGCATCAAAGGCTTCTTTTGTAACACCATTTGCAGAAAGACGTGGATCAACATCAACTGCTTTCATCAAAGCATCAATACGTTGGCAAAGTGCTTCTACTAATGCTGCATCATCTTTACCTTGAAGACCAAGGCTACGAGCAATATCAGCGTAATCACGTTGTGCACGATATTCTTCATAACGTGGGAAGACTGAACGTTTCACATTTCCTGCAACACCATTGTAACGAATAACATGTTGCATAGCGATTGAAATAGCTAGACCGTGAGGAAGACCAAATTCACCACCAGTTTTGTGTGCGATTGAGTGATTAATACCTAGGAAGGCATTTGAGAAGGCCATACCTGCAAGTGTTGCAGCATAGTGCATATTTTCACGTGCTTGTTCGCCACGAAGTGTAGGATTCTTAGGATCGTAGTTATAAGAATCTTCCAAGTTTTCGATAACTAATTTAATAGCTTCAAGAGACCATGGACGAGTCAAATCAGATGCCATAACTGAAACATAAGCTTCAAGGGCATGTGACAAAGTATCCAAACCAGAAAGAGCAACGGTACGTTTTGGCACTGTCATAACAAATTCTGGGTCAACAATAGCAACTTGTGGTGTCAATTCATAGTCAGTCAATGGATATTTAACGTGAGTATGATCATCAGTAATAACAGCGTAAGGTGTTACTTCTGAACCTGTACCAGATGTTGTTGGGATACAGAAGAGACGAGTTGCTGTTTGATGTTTGAATTTTACGATACGTTTACGGATATCAATGAATTTTTGTTGCAAACGTAAGAAGAGTTCGCTGACGTTTTCGTAGCTATCAAGAAAATCAGCTTCTTGATCAAGTGAGTATTCATAGATGTAACGTGCAATTTTAGCCGCATCAAGTGCTGAACCACCACCGACTGCAATAACTGTATCTGGTTTGAAATCACGCATTTGTTTTGCGATTTCAATTGTTTGACCAAGTGTTGGGTCTGGTTTGATAGTGCCGTAAATTGATGTCGCAACTTTTTCATCACGCAATGCCAATTGAGCAAGGACAGTATCAACAAAACCAAATTGAACCATACCTGGGTCAGCAACAATCAAAGCACGTTGCATTGATTCGTATTCGTCTTGCAAATAAGAGATAGCATTTTTTTCGTAGTATGTTTTTTCTGGTAGGCGAATCCATTGAGGACGGTTGCGACGTTTAGCAACTGTCTTAACATTTAAGAGATCGCCAGTTGAAAGATTGTGTGACAATGAATTTTTCCCCCATGATCCTGTTCCAAGTGTTAAGCTAGCTTTAAGTGCGTCTGTGTAGACATCACCGATACCTCCGACTGAATCTGGTTGGTTAACCAAGACACGAGATGCTTTCACAGCATCACCATATTCAGCAACAAATGGGTCTGCTTGTGAACCAATTTGAATACCAGCATTGTGTCCTGCACCTTGGTAGTCAAGAAGTGCTTCAACAATTTCAACACCTTCTTTACGGTCTTTAGCTTTATAAACTGAAAGGAGTGGAGAAAGTTTTTCAGAAGATAGTTTTTCACCAATGTTTTTCTTATCAAGTTCAAACAAGAGAACATCTTTACCTTCTGGTAATTTGACACCGGCTTGTTCACAAATCCAAGTGGCAGGCATTCCGGCAACTGGACCGTTAACTCCGTGTCTATCATTAAAGACAAAGTCTTCAATTTTCTTATAGTCCTTCTTAGGCACAAGGTAGGCACCCTTATCTTGCATTTTTTGAAGCCATTCATCATAGATTGGTGCTTCAACAACTGCAGAGTTTTCAGTTGCACAAATCATACCGTTATCAAAACGTTTTGATAGCAACAAATCTTCTACAGCACGATCAACATGGGCAGTTGCATCAACGTAGATAGCACCGTTACCAGCACCAACACCCATTGATGGGTTACCTGATTTAAGAGCGGCATTTACCATACCAGGTCCACCAGTTGCCAAAATAGAAGCAATTTTCGGATTTTGGATAAGCGCTGATGTGTTTGCAAGAGATGGTGTTTCAATCCATTGAACAATGTTTTCTGGAGCACCAGCTTTAATAGCAGCATCGTAAAGAATTTGAGCTGCATGTGCTGAACATTTTTGTGCTTGTGGGTGGAAGGCAAAAACAATCGCATTGCGTGTTTTAAGAGCTACCAAAATTTTGAACATGGTTGTTGATGTTGGATTTGTTGTTGGAACAATACCAGCCAAAACACCAAGAGGTGCAGCAATTTGGATACTTCCTGAAACCTTATCTTCACCAATGATACCTACTGTTTTTTCGTTTTTAATACGTTCATAAACGTACTCAGTAGCGAAGTGGTTCTTAATATCCTTATCCTCAACGACACCACGACCAGTTTCTGCATGAGCTTCTTTTGCTAATTCAAGTGAAGCTTCTGAACCTGCAAGAGCCATCGCTGCTACGATATTATCAACTTGTTCTTGTGAATAAGTTGCATAAATACGTTCAGCTTCAAGAGCTTTTTCGACAAGAGCTCCAGTGTACTGTTGAGCCAACTCTTCAGCGCTCAACTCGTTATTCTTTACATCTGCATTTGTTGCTTTAGCCATTAAGAAAACCTCCTTATAAGTACCCTTAAAAATAAGTGCCTCATTTTTTGAGAAGAACTATATTAATGATTGATACTAAAATAAAAACAAGACCGTATAGTCTGGAATTTCAAAACTCAACGTCACTACTTGAGGTTCTCTTCACTATAAAAACTACACAAAATCAACAGTTAAATTCTTTAATCATCATATCATTGTGATATTCTTCACCAATTATATTAACCCTTTTTCAAAAAAAGGTCAAGTGTTTTTTGTAAGCTTTTTCATTTTTATTGTAAAAGCAATGTAAGGGGATACAAATTACACTTGCGTTTTTCCTTTTATATTAATACTTTTGTCACTTTTAACATTTTAATGCTATATAAAACCTCATTTTCATTAAAATACACCCAATGGGAAGGTGATTAATTTTGTTAATCAACTGAAGCATTTGCACACAAAAAAGCTTCTTGGAAAATCCAAGAAGCTTTTACGTGACCTAACGTCAGATTAACGACGAAGACCAAGTGATGCGATCAATTCGCGGTAACGGTTAACGTCTGTACGGCGAAGGTATGCCAACAAGTTACGACGGTGACCGATTTTTTTCATCAATCCACGGTAAGTTGCGTGGTCTTTTTTGTGTTGTTTAATGTGCTCGTTAAGGTGGTTGATTTCCCAAGTAAGAACAGCTACTTGAACTTCAACTGAACCTGTGTCACCTTCGTGACGTGCGTATTGAGCAATGATTTCATTTTTTTTCTCTTTTGAGATTGCCATAATAATTTTCTCCTTTATATTGCTTCATCCGAGTGGTAGGTTTTTGGCGGATCCTACGACCAAGAAGAAGTTACTTGTCTTACGACAGTCCTTATTGTAGCAGATTACTTCTGCTTTTGTCAAAGGTTTTCCCTTAATTTAACTAGACTTTAACACAAATTATTTTTTTGTTAAAAAGCGTGTTTTAAAGACTAGTCCAAAGCTAATAACAAGACTGATAATCGCATAAATCACAAAAGCAAATCCTGGTTGTGGGTTTACTTTTGAAAAGAGGTTTAGAGTAAATGCTGCACTAGCCCCACCTAAGTTACAGAACAATAGAACTAATGTTGTCGCATTACCGATCAGTTGTGGCGAAATTTTCGTTGACACATTACTAAAGACGTTTGTTACAACGATGCTGTACCAGAAACCTGATAACATTGCTCCGATAAGCATAACCCAAAGGTTATGAGCAAACCCTAACAAGAAAAGACCGAGAGCAAACGGAAGCAATGAAACAGTGATCAAATTTTTGTTAAAACGAACCAACAAAGCTTCAAAACAGATTCCTGAGAGAATTCCCATAAGCATCATACCACTCAAGATAAGACTTGCTTGACGTGGACTTCCAAGATGCAATTGGTCAACAATAACTGGGATTCGAAGACTATTTGCACTATTGATATTAATCACAAAACCTGCTAATAACGATAGACCAACAATATATAAGATATCAGCTTTCGTAAACTTAGCACGTGATTCTTTTGGGGTATCTTTAACTTCTACCTTAGCTTTTGGTGCAAAGAGAAGATAGAACACGAGGACTGGTAAAGCAAATAAATAAACACTAAATGTCCATGACCAGCCTAGAACAACAAGAAAACCAACAATCATGGTCAACAAGGCGTTACCAATAATTTCAAACGATCCACGAAGACCGAGCATTTGAGCTTGTTCTCTACCAGCATAAGTTTCACTGATGATACTAATCGCACGTGAGTTAATAAAACCAATTCCAATACCAAGTAAAACACGTGAGACCACAACTAATGAGTAGCTCTGCAACATTACAGGCATACTACCACCAAAGGCAATTAATAAAAGTCCAAGAATAATGCTGAGACGTTCAGAGATTAGACGTTCGGTAATTGGATTTAGTAACAACATGGCAAGAATCGCAAAAGATGATAGTGAAAATAGAAATTCTACCTGACTAGCAGCGTATCCTTGCTGATGAAATGTTGTAATCATTTGGGGTAATGCTGTCGACGGTGATAAGGTCGAGACCAGCATCAAAGATAAAGATAGGAGACTAAATTTCTCCAAAAATGTTTTCATAGAAACTCCTTACTTGTTTTTTTCATCATTTCCAGTATAATCAAAGTTAGCGCATAAAAATATGACTTTTGTCACAAAGGAGGTCTGTGTGTCTTTAGAACAATATATTCAAGACTATCAGCTTGAAAAAATCTTTCCTAAACATTATTTTGATAAATTACAAGTTCGTGAATTAGTAGCCGGAGATGCTATTTGTCACCAAGGAGAAGCTTTAACTGCACTCTCTTTTTTCGCTAAAGGAAAATTAAAAATTGTTCGTCGTTTATTTAACGGTAAAGAACATATTCTAGATATTAAAGAAAAACCAACTCTGATTGGTGATATTGAATTATTAACCGATCAACCTATCGTTTCTTCAGTTATTGCACTTGAAGATACTCTGGTTATCCAACTTCCCTTGACTGGGATTCGCAAAGAATTATTAGCTGATAATGATTTACTCCTAAATCTTAGCAGAGGCCTAGCTCAGTCACTTTATGAGCAAAACATCCATGCCTCAACGAATTTGAATTACACACTTAAAGAACGCCTAGCTACTCATATCTTGGCTATCGAAGATAAAGGTGTCTTCAAACTAGAATTAACTAATCTTGCTGATTCCTTCAGTGTCAGCTACCGACATTTACTTCGTGTCATTCATGAATTTATCGATTTAGGAATTATTGAAAAACGTCGCCCTAACTATTATATCAAAGATATGGCGCAACTCATTGACTTGAAGATTACTAACTGAGCCTTTAGCTTTCTCGTTCAGCATTTTTATGCTATAGTGTTATATAGAATAATTTGAGGAGAAAATATGTCAGTTATTGAAAAATTAGCTAAACCAAGTCATTTAATCAATATGAACGATATTATTCGCGAAGGTCATCCAACTTTGCGTAAGATTTGTGATGATGTCACATTCCCATTATCTGATGAAGAAATCATTTTAGGTGAAAAAATGATGCAATTCTTGAAAAATTCTCAAGACCCTGTAACAGCTGAAAAAATGGGCTTGCGCGGTGGTGTTGGACTTGCAGCACCACAATTGAATGTTTCAAAACGAATCATTGCCGTTCTTGTACCAAATATGGAAGATAAAGATGGCAATCCACCAAAAGAAGCTTACAGCTTACAAGAAGTAATGTACAATCCAAAAGTTGTTGCACACTCAGTTCAAGATGCAGCACTTGCTGACGGTGAAGGTTGCTTGTCTGTTGACCGTGTCGTTGAAGGATACGTTGTTCGTCATTCTCGTGTGACTGTTGAATACTTCGACAAAAACGGTGAAAAACACCGCATCAAACTTAAAGGTTACAACTCAATTGTTGTTCAACACGAAATTGACCACACAAATGGTATCATGTTCTACGATCGCATCAACGAAGATAATCCATTTGCTATCAAAGACGGTATGCTAATTGTCGAATAATACATAGAGAAACTGAGGACATTTCCTCAGTTTTTTTGTATATAACAAACGAGAGTGGGACAAATAAAAACTAAAAAGCGAATCAGTAGTTTCATAGGAACTTGATTTCTCAGCAAATCTCAATTTCTTGTTGCTGACCTAAAACGGTCTATTCTCAAACCGTTTTTGACACTGTGTTTTGTTTATTATAACTATATAAATAAAGAGGCTGGGAACTTTTATCCCAACCTCTTTTTTATTTAGTCACAGCGTTATATTGAAAGGCTAAACCAATATTACTGTGAAGATAGTGAGTTAAGCAAAAATAGGAAAGCTCACTCACGGATTTGTTAAATGTTTAAAAATCTTAGATTAATCATTAATCAATTGCAGCAAGAAGTGCTTGAGCTTGTTTATCAAGGTTGGCAAGAACATCATCAGTCGCCACAAACTTACCGTCAACCCATGCTGAGTCATTCACTTGTGTTGTAGTAATTTCATCAACAAATTGTGTACGAATGAATGGGAATAATGCGCGGTAAGCATCTGCCACTGGTTCGTGTCCACCATTTGCAAGGATAGAAACAGTTGTGACTTTTTCATTAAGCGCTGATGGACCTGTTGGATCTGAAAGATCAAGCGCACGGCTCAACCAGTCAAGCAAGTTCTTCACTGAACCAGGAATCGCAAAGTTATAAACTGGTGAGAAGAACCAGATAGCATCAGCTGCCAAGACAGCGTCACGTGCAGCTTGCACAGCAGCTGGTGTGTTAGCTTCCAAATCTTGTGAAAAGACCGGAACCTGTGACCAGTCTAGGTATGATACTTCTGCTTTGCCTTCAAGTGCTTTTTCAGCGTTTTGAGCAAATTGTTGATCAAAAGATCCCTCACGTAATGAACCGACAACAAATAGAATTTTTTTCATGATATATAATCCTTTTCAAATCATTATAATTAAAACGATAGCTATAAGCACTATCTCTGAACTGATGATAGCATCAGCCAATCTTAAAGTCAATTAAGACGACTTGAGAAAAACTGCTTTTCTAAACAGAATTTTACCAAGCTATAAAATTAGTTGATAGCTGCAAGAACAGCGGCAATTTGTTTGTCCAATTGTGCTAGATCAGCTTCTTCAGCCACATATTTACCATCTGCCCAAGCAGAACCATTAATTGTCGCAAGAGTCAATTCGTCAACAAAGTTAGTACGAATAAATGGCAATAATGCACGGTATTGGTCAGCTGCTTTTTCATGGTGAGCCGCAGATGTAATTGTAACAGTTGTAACTTTTTCATTGATAGCTGATGCACCTGATGGATCTGAAAGATCAAGGGCACGACTCAACCAATCAATCAAGTTTTTCACTGGACCAGGGATGTTAGCATTATAAACTGGTGTGAAGAACCATACAGCATCAGCAGCAAGTACAGCATCGCGTGCAGCTTGAACAGCTGCTGGTGTGTTAGCTTCTAAATCTTGTGAAAAGACTGGAACTTCTGACCAATCAAGGTAAGAGACCTGTGCTTTTCCCTCAAGTGCTTTTTCAGCATTTTTTGCCATTTGAGCATTGAAAGAACCTTCACGTAATGAACCGACAACAAATAGAATTTTTTTCATGATATTTCTCCTAACAAAAAGATATTAGTATTTTTATAATCAAAAATCATTTATCACTAATTAGTGATTTATTGTTATGTTGTCATTTTATACTTTATTTTTACTTTTGTAAATTATTTTGCTCACGCGGTTTAAATTTTTTCAGAAGTCGTATTAATTGATCTTGTTCTTCCTCAGTTAAAACTGAAAAAGTCTCTTCAATTTTTGCCATGTGAAGTGGCAAAGCATGCTCAATGACTTGACGACCTACATCAGTCAAACTAACCAGATAAGCACGCTTATCACCCGGACAAGCTTGGCGTACTACCCAGCCTTTTTTCTCCATATTACGGATAACCACCGTCATATTCCCCGAAGTCGCTAGGATACTATCAATTAATTGGCCAACCTTCATCGCTCCTTTGCTATAAAGAACGTCCAAAACTGCAAATTGTGTTTGTGTTAAATCATCTTCCTTGAAAGACTCTGATGTTTTAGCATCGATAGTTCTAAAAGCTTTTCGCAAAACAACCATAGCCTTAACAGCTTTATTTTTGAAGTCGCTCATTGCTACTCCTTTCTGTCTTTTTTTACATAGTATCACTAACTAGTATCTTTTACAAATAGCAGAGCTCAAAAAAGAAACCCTCACTTTGAGAGCTTCTCTAAAATTGGCTTATTAAAAGAAATCGTCGAATAGGCTTAATTGGTTATCTTCTGGCATGTTGCCAAGGATTCCCATTTCATCCATTTTATCGACCAATGTTGCTGAAACACCGCCGCGTTTGCGAAGTTCCATTTTAGATAGGAATTCACCTTCTTCACGCGCTTTAACGATTTGTTTTGCAACGTTTTCTCCGAGACCATCCATAGCTACAAATGGTGGAATAAGGGTATCACCGTCAATGATGAACTCTGTCGCATCACTGCGGTAAAGGTCAAGTTGACCAAATTTATAACCACGTTCGAGCATTTCATTGACAATTTCAAGTGTGGTGTATAAATCAATTTCAACATTTGAAGCTTCGTTATTCTTACGCTTATTAGAAATATCAGCCATGCGTTCTTTCACCGCATCAAGCCCAGCACTCATTGTCTTAATGTCAAAGGCCTTAGCACGGATTGAGAAATAAGCACAGTAATAGTAAATCGGATAATGTACTTTAAAGTAAGCTACACGAAGCGCCATTAAAACGTAGGCTGCCGCATGGGCTTTGGGGAACATGTACTTGATTTTACCACAGGATTCAATGTACCAGTCGGGCACATTATTTTCTCGCATAGCTTCAATGTATCCATTACGTTCCTCATCAGAGATTTTAAGCCACATTCCCTTACGCACACGTTCCATAATGGTAAAAGCCATTTTGGGTTCAAGACCTGCGTGCATAAGATAAACCATGATATCGTCACGACAACCGATAACGGTTTTTAGGGTAGCAATCCCCTCTTTAATCAAGTCTTGGGCATTTCCCAACCAAACATCAGTACCGTGTGACAACCCTGACAACTGTAGCAATTCTGCGAAAGTTGTTGGGTGTGTTTCCTCAACCATTCCACGAACAAAGTTGGTTCCGAATTCTGGGATACCAAGCATCCCTGTCGGTGTTCCAATTTGCTCAGGCGTAACGCCAAGGACTTCTGTGCCTGAGAAGAGTGCCATAACATCTGGGTCATCCGCAGGAATATCTTTGGGATCAATACCAGACAAGTCTTGCAACTTACGAATCATCGTCGGATCATCATGACCGAGGATATCAAGTTTCAAGACGTTTTCATCGATATCGTGGAAGTTAAAGTGAGTGGTTTGCCATTCAGCAGAAAGATCATCAGCTGGGTATTGAACTGGTGTAAAGTCATAAACATCCATGTAGTTTGGAATAACAACGATACCACCCGGGTGTTGTCCAGTTGTACGTTTCACCCCTGCAGCACCTTGTGCCAATCGTTCGACTTCAGCTTCTGGATACATCTTACCATAGTCACGTTCGTAACCTTTGACAAATCCATAAGCCGTACGGTCAGCAACCGTACCAACGGTTCCAGCACGGAAAGCGTATTGTTCACCGAAAATATCACGAACATCCAAATGAGCTGAGGGTTGGTCATCACCAGAGAAGTTCAAATCGATATCGGGAACCTTATCCCCATCAAATCCAAGGAAGGTTTCAAACGGAATATCATGTCCATCTTTCTTATAACGTGTGCCACATTTTGGACAATCCTTGTCAGGAAGGTCATAACCTGAACCAACAGAACCATCAGTGATAAATTCTGAATGCTGACAATTTGGACAGACATAATGTGGTGGCATTGGGTTAACTTCAGTAATCCCAATCATAGTCGCCACAAAACTTGATCCAACAGACCCACGTGAACCAACCAAGTAACCACGTTTATTAGAACGAATAACCAACATCTGAGACGCCAGGTAAATCACGGCAAATCCATTCCCCAAAATCGAAGTCAATTCTTTTTCGATACGTCGGTCGACAATATCTGGTAGTGGGTTACCATAGATTTCAAAGGCTTTTTGATAGGTCATCTCTGCAACGCGCTCTTCTGATTTTTCAAGGAAAGGCGTGTACAAATCTTTTTTAACAACTTCGATTTCTTCGAAACGCTCTGCGAAATCATTAGTATTTTTGACAACAATTTCATAAGCAAGATCTTCACCAAGAAAAGCAAATTCATCTAGCATTTCATTAGTTGTACGGAAATGGGCTTTTGGTAGCGGAGCTGGTTGAGCATCCTCACCACGACCAATTGGACGGTTAATCGGTGCCCCTTGTCCTAAACTACGTACAATGATTTCTCGATAAATCTCATCTTCTGGTTCAATGTAATGAACATTACCAGTCGCAAGCACAGGCTTATTAAGACGACGACCTACTTCAATCAAATCTCGAATAGCTTGTCGAATACCCTCTTCGTCTTTAATCGTTCCTTGTGCTAATAGCGGAGCATAAATAGCTGGTGGCATGACTTCGATGAAATCATAGTATTTAGCCACTTCAACAGCTTTATCCACACCTGAGGTCAAAACTGCATCAAAGACTTCACCCTCAGAACATGCTGTTCCTAGCAAGAGTCCTTTGCGATGAGCATCAAGAACTGTTCTTGGAATACGAGCCACACCTTCAAAATATTTAACATTTGAAAGACTGACAAGCTTGAAGAT
Organism: Streptococcus sp. UBA4344; assembly: GCF_002393675.1. Taxonomy (NCBI): domain Bacteria; kingdom Bacillati; phylum Bacillota; class Bacilli; order Lactobacillales; family Streptococcaceae; genus Streptococcus; species Streptococcus sp. UBA4344. Next base: position 28,303 of record NZ_DGTE01000005.1, on the reverse strand, counting down.
ATTTTTCAACCCTGTCTGGTTTTGAACATAGATTGTTGCATGTTTTACACGAGCTTTCTTATAAGAATCTTCAGCCACCAATTTTGTGTTCAAGTCCATCATGTTTGTAAGGCCATGATTTTCACGCGCTTCTTTTAAGAAAATAAAGAGCAAGCGACCAGTTGCTTCGGCATCGTAGTTGGCCATGTGGTGGTGTTCTAGCGATACTTGGAAACGTTTGGTCAATGGTCCCAAACCATGACGTTTGTATTCTGGATAAAGATTCCGTGCCAATTCAAGGGTATCAATAACTGGCTGCGTGATGGTTGGCATGCCATGACGTTTGTAATTAGCATTCATAAAGCCAACGTCAAAGGTCGCATTGTGGGCAACAAGTACAGTATCTTTACAGAAATCTTGGAACATTTGAAGCACTTGTTCGATTGGTTTTGCATTGCGAACATGATTATCCGTAATCCCTGTCAATTCTGTCGTAAAAGCTGACAAATGGTGACCTGGATTAATGAATTCATCAAATTGCTCAACAATATTACCTTTATACATTTTTGAAGCCGCAATCTGAATCAAATCATTATTAACAGCAGAAAGCCCTGTTGTTTCCACGTCAAATACAACATAAGTTGCTTCATTTAGCTCTAAATCTTCAGGATTGTAAGCAATAGGAACCTTGTCTTCAACAATATTGGCTTCCAGACCAAAAATGGCTTTAATACCGTCTTTACGTGCTCTATGGTAACCATGAGGGAAACTTTGAACATTTCCATGGTCAGTAATAGCAACCGCCTTATGCCCCCATTTAGCAGCTGTATCAATCAGCTCCTCAACCGTTGGCAAAGCATCCATGGTTGACATGTTCGTATGCGCATGGAATTCCACACGTTTCTGGTCTTCTGGCATCAAATCCTTGCGGTCATGGTGAACAATTTCTTTAACATCTTGCACATTCATTGTCAGTGCATGCGTGAAATTATTATTTTCAATGTTCCCTCGAACACGAAGCCATGAGCCTTTAGCAATCATGTCGTATTTTTTCAACTCTTCATCATCTTTTGCCCATTTTTGCATAGCAAAACTTGATGTATAGTCCGTCATTTTGAAATTGATGATGTGACGACCTGTACGAGTTGTTTTCTTCTCAACATCAAAAACCATTCCTTCAAAGACAATGCGATTTTCTTCTGTTGTGATTTCGACCATCGGAGTGATTTCAGCATTTTCAAAACCAGCACGGCGTTGTTTGGCACGTTCTTTGAAATCAAATTTTGGTTTTGGTGTTTCTTCAACCGGAGGCATTGAGGCTTCAAGAGATTTAACCGCTTCACGATTTTCTTGAACAGCTCTTTCCACCATGGCTTCACGATTAGTTTTAAAATCTTCTCGAAGCGCTTGGGTCATAGCTTCATCTGAAACCATATCAATCATCAAGTTTCCGAAACCAAAGGCTTCAAATTGACGTGCAAGATTAGGCAAATGATTTTTTCGGAAATGCTCATTATTAACAAAAGCTGGCGCTTCAATCAATAATTTATGACCATCGTACGATACTTGAAGTTTACTAAATGACGCTTTAAAACTAGCACTATTACACGGTGAGTGTTCAAACGCTTCCTCATAATAATCCTGTAAAAGCGGCTGTGAGAAATCAATTTTTTCTGCCTTGATGTCAAAAGTCGCTGTAATATCTGCTTGCTTAAAGGTATTAACCAAACGATAAGCTAACTCCCGATAAATCTCAATCGGCAAAACCTCTGCAAATGAAAAATGGAATTCCCAAAGGCGGGATACTGAGTGTACTTTAACTTCACGAATATCTGCAGATGAAAAAGCAGAAGATTGTCGCATTTCAAGCGGCATATCGATTTGCTCCATCAATTTTTTAAATAACTCTGACATAAGACGTCAATTACCTCAATTCCAAAATCTAATCTTTTATACTTAGTAAAAAAGAGATCAGTGTCACTTTTTCACTTCTTATATCTATCAATATCGTCTTTCAATTTTATCATAAAAGTGAGCTTTTTTCGAGACAAAACAAAAAGGCCGGGGCTATGTGCCCGACCTCATTATAATTAGTTTTCTTTTGTCAAAATTTCAAGTGTTTCAATAAGGTTTTCAGCGTTCACTTCGATTGTATCGCCAGTTGCTTTAATTTTAACTTCTACGATACCATCAGCAGCTTTTTTACCAACTGTCACACGAATTGGAAGTCCGATAAGGTCGCTATCTGAGAATTTAGATCCGACACGTTCATTACGGTCGTCAACCAATACTTCATAACCTTTTTCAACCAATTCTGCTTCAACTTTAGCTGTCAAAGCTTGTGCTTCTTCGTCTTTCACGTTAACTGTGATGACGTGAACATCAAATGGAGCCAATTCTTTAGGGAAGTTAATACCCCATGCAAAACGGTAAGCACCTTTTGGTGTTTTAGAAACAAAGAGACGAGCATGTTGTTCAATAACAGCAGACAAGATACGGCTAACACCGATACCGTAGCATCCCATGATGATTGGAACAGCACGACCGTTTTGGTCAAGAATTGTTGCTCCCATGCTTTCTGAGTAACGAGTACCGAGTTTGAAGATGTGTCCGATTTCGATACCACGAGCGAATTTAAGAACACCTTTACCATCTGGTGAAATTTCACCTTCTTTAACTTCACGAATATCAACATATTCTGCTTCGAAGTCACGTCCTGGGTTAACACCAGTCAAGTGGTAACCATCTTCGTTAGCACCTACAACAGCATTTGCGACATCTTGAACTTTGCGGTCAGCAACGATACGAACATTTTCAGGAAGATTAACTGGGCCAAGTGAACCGAAGTTTGCCCCAAAGACTTTAACAGCATCTTCTTCAGTTGCTGGATCAAGGAAGTCTGCACCAAGGTAGTTTTTCAATTTAACATCATTAACTTGGTCATTTCCGACAAGAAGAGCAACAACTGGTTCTTTATCAGCGATGAAAAGAAGTGTTTTAATTGTTTGTTCTTCATCAACATTCAAGAAAGCAGCCACTTCATCGATTGATTTACAGTTAGGTGTTTCTACACGTTTAACATCTTCTTGAGCCACAACTTTTGTTGATGGTTTGTATTCATTACTTGCCATTTCAAGGTTAGCAGCGTAGCTTGATTCTGTTGAGTAAGCAACTGTATCTTCACCTGAAACCAACCATGAAGTCAATTCTTTTTTGATATCTTCTAATACATCTTCTGGAATTTCATCGATTGATGCAATTGATTTATCAAGAACAACCCAACGGTCAAGGTCTGTACGATCTGGAGTGATAGCCATAAACTCTTGAGAGTCTTTACCACCCATAGCACCACCATCACCGATGATACCTTTGAAATCAAGTCCTGCACGTGTGAAGACTGCTTCGTATGCTTTACGATATTCTTCGTAAGTTTCATCCAAACCTTCGTAGTCTGCGTGGAAACTGTAACCATCTTTCATGATAAATTCACGAGTACGAAGAAGTCCGTTACGAGGACGTTTTTCATCACGGTATTTAGATTGGATTTGGTAAAGGTTTAATGGTAATTGTTTGTATGATTTAATCGCATCACGAACAAGACTGGTAAATGTTTCTTCGTGAGTTGGACCAAGGATAAAGTCTGATTTATCGCGGTTTTTAAGTTTATAAAGGTCTTCACCGTAAGTTTCGTAACGACCTGATTCACGCCAAAGGTCAGCGTTCAAAAGTGCTGGTGCAAGCATTTCAACGGCACCAATTTTTTCAAACTCTTCACGCATGATTTTTTTGAATTTTTCAATCGTACGGTTAGCAAGTGGTAGGTAAGCATAGATACCTGCAGACACTTGGCGGACATAACCTGCACGAACCATAAGAGCATGACTGATAACTTGAGCGTCGCTTGGCATTTCGCGAAGCGTTGGAATAAGCATTTGTGATTGTTTCATAATAAAATATTGCGGTCAAATCATGAAAATAAGTAAGCTGCTTTTAAAACAAGTAGCTCACTTATGCTCATAATTTAGGAAAGACCGTGTCAATTCCTTTCTAAAAAATGTGTATTTATTTTTAAAATGATGTACTAAATGAATTAAATTTAGAAGAAAACTCGCATAATATCATTCCAAGTCACAGCTACCATCAAAATAATCATGATGACAACCCCAACTAGAGTAATATATGTTTCGGTTTCTTGTTTGAGTGGTTTGCGACGTACAATCTCAATAAGGTTCATCAAGATTTTTCCGCCATCCAAAGCCGGAATTGGAATTAAGTTCACAATTCCAAGGTTGATTGACAAAACAGCAAGCAAATTAATCACCGATGTCAATCCGTAAGAAGCTGCTTGACTTGAGGCTTGGTACATGGCAACAGGACCACCAAGTTTATCCAAGCTAAAGTTTGATACAATACCTTTTAAAGCATTCAAAATCAACATAGTACTTTGCCAAGACATCTGGAAACCACCAGTAATTTTGTCCCAAAAGCCTGTTTTCAAATACGTAGAAACACCAATGAGGTAACTACCATTGTTTTTTACTGGCTTAACATCTAGTGTTTTCGTTTTTCCTGATGTATCTTTTACCGTAACTGAAATGGTATCGTCTCTTGAAATGTTCTTAGTTGATTTGGCAACAGCCTCAGTCAATTCTGACCAATTTGAGACTTTGTAATTTCCAACAGCTAAAACCTTGTCTCCATCTTTTACCCCTGCAGCCTGCATAGCGCCACCGTCGGTTACGCGGATAGCATTTGTCGCCGTATTCGGGACACCTCCTTGCATAAAGACAAGTAAGATAAAGGCTAAGGTTCCCAGAATAAAATTATTCATAGGACCAGCAAAGTTTGTCATTAAACGCCCCCAGACAGTAGCATTTTGATACTGCACATCAAGAGGCGCAATGCGAATTTCTGTACCATCTTCCTCAACAATTGTTGCATCATGATGAACAACATATGTCTTTTGCTCATCCAGAACTAAGCCTGTGATTTCAAGTTTATCTTCCAAATCATAAGAAGTCACATTCATAGGAAGAGCTGTATTATCCAACTGTTTATGTGATAGATTAATACGTGTCACAAGTCCGTCTTTGTTCAAACTCAAGCTAGCTGGTGTACCTGTCTTGATTTCAGTGGTATCATCACCCCAACCAGCCATTCGCACATATCCGCCCAAGGGCAAGATACGGAAAGTATAAGCTGTGCCCTCTTTGTCAAAATGCGAAAAGATTTTCGGGCCCATTCCGATGGAGAATTCTCTCACCAAGATTCCTGCTTTTTTAGCAAAATACAAGTGACCAAATTCATGGACAATAACTAAAATTCCAAAAACAATAATAAAGGTTAAAATTCCGAGCATTTTGCTCCTCTCTATACCAGTAACATTATTATCCTAATAACCATTCACTAGTAAGCAAACTCCAAAAGTTTGTGGCAAGTGCCAACCAACTTAATTAGAAAAGACCAAATAGATGCATAATTGGGAAAACAAAAATCATTGAATCAAAGCGATCTAAGATACCACCATGACCAGGAATAAGTTTTCCAGAATCTTTAACGCCAAAGTGACGTTTAATAGCACTTTCAACCAAATCACCGAATTGACCAAAAATACTAAACAAGATAACGTAAATCAACATAGCAAATAGATTGTGCGGTGCATATACAGCTTTGTCAATTAACATAAAAATTAGTGAAACGACAACTGCACAAGCAATACCACCCAAGCTACCTTCGATTGTTTTATTCGGGGAAACCTTCGGCATTAACTTACGTTGACCAAATTGACGACCAACCATATAAGCGCCAATATCAGTCGCCCATACGATGAATAAAGCAAAGAGCACTTTATCTAAGCCACCCATACGAGCATTGACCAGATTTTGGAAACCAATACCAACATAAAGGCTAGCAGCAATTGGATAAGAGACATCATCAAATGAATACTCATCACTATTGATAACTGTTCCTGCCAAAAGCAAGAAAACTAGCAAACCATAGACAGCAAAATTAGAATCTAATGGTAATGATGTAAAGTAGTTATCCAAAGGCACTGTCAAAACAAAAGCACCGAGCATTGATAAAACACCTTCAATTGAGAAAAATTCAAGATGTTTCATGCGTAACATTTCTGCCATACCAATCATTGCTAAAAAGCCTACAAAAATTTGAAATGCTAGGCCTCCATGCAATAGAAACGGCAGCATAATCAATAAGGCAATTGCCCCCCAAATCACACGTTGTTTCATGATATTTCCTTTCTAGATTCCACCAAAACGGCGATGACGTCGATTGTACTCGGCAATCGCCTTAATTAACTCGTCTTTTTTGAAATCAGGCCATAAAACAGGCGTGAAATAGAATTCACTGTATGCTGATTGCCATGGTAGAAAATTACTAAGACGAAGTTCTCCACTTGTACGAATAATCAAATCCGGATCACGATACAAATACGGCAAATGATTAGTCATCAAGTGATTTGAAATCACATCTTCTGTAATATCATCTGGGCTAATTTTAGCTTCAAGCACTTCTTGTGCAATATTTTTAACCGCTTCTGTGATTTCTAAACGGCCACCATAGTTCAATGCAAAATTCAAAATAAGTCCAGAATTATGCTTAGTTTGATCACAAGCACGTTTCATGGCATCAAAAGTAGCCTTCGGTAGACGATGTGTTTCACCGATTACTTGAACTTTGACATTATTTGCATCCAATTCAGGGACATATTTATCGAAAAACTCAACCGGCAAGTTCATGATGAACTTGACTTCGTCCTCGGGTCGTGACCAGTTTTCTGTTGAGAAAGCGTAAACAGTCAAAACTTTAACACCAAGTTCTGAACAGGCAATCGTCACGTCTTGCAAAGCATCCATACCAGCCTTGTGTCCCATGACACGTGGTTGCATGCGCTTTTTGGCCCAACGACCATTACCATCCATAATAATTCCAATATGATTAGGAATTTTGTCTAGGCTGACAGCCTTTTCTTTTTTTCTAAATTTAAATTTAAACATACAATTTCCTTAAAAGCATACTCATCATAATATTTTACCATAAAATAGCCATTTTTTCTCTACTTAATTAGTGGCTTTTAGGGAATATTGGCATAAAAAAGCCAGATGATTTCTCATCTGGTCATTCCTATTATTAATCTTTGCTTTCAACAGCTGTGTCTTCGGCTGTTTCTTGGTTATCTTCAACAGCTTCTTCAACAAGAGCAGTTTCAACAACTTCTTGTTCAGCTCTGTTAACAACACGTTTCAAAGCACCTAATTCAAATGTTAAATAAACACCATCGATGTCCAAAACCATTTTTTGGTTAGCTGTGTCAACTTCATCAACAACACCATAAAGACCACCGATTGTTACGATTTCATCACCTTTTTGCAATGCTTTAAGTTGATCTTGACGGGCTTGTGCTTGTTTCTTTTGAGAACGTTGCATGAACCAAATCAAACCAACCATAACGAGCAACATAATAACTGTTGGCATAAGAATCCTCCATAAATATAAGCTTAATGACAACTATACCAAATTACATTTAACAACGCAAGAAATGACCGTTAAAACTCCCAAAGTTTACTAGCGTCAGTCACCTTAGCGTAAACAACCTGCGTTTGTTCTTCAAAACCTAAACTTTCATAGAGCCTTTTAGCCGCTAGATTATCTGATTCAACCGCAATTTGAAAGGCCTTCTCATTTTCAGCTAACAGGCTATTGATAAGCACTTTCATAAAATAAGTCCCAATCCCTTGACCACGGTAGCCTTCGGCAACTACTAAGCCATAAAGGTAATTGTAAGTCGTGCTAAAATCCACCGTGCAAGAAGCAACAACTTTGTCATCTTTCATCACAATATAAAGTTTTTCAGTCTCATCAACTAGAGCTTCTTTGGCATAGCGCAGTGCAACCTCATAAGGATCTCCAAAAGCTTTTGCTTGAAAGTCTGCAATCGCTTCAAGGTGTTCTCTACTAGCTTTGATGACCGACAAATCGTCACGCTTTTCAAGCAAATAGGTTTTTCGTTGTCGATTAAGCCAATACTCAAAATCATCTTCTAAAGTCATGCCAAGATTAGCCAGCACATCTGGGTGTTTTGCTAAGAAAGATTGCTCCGACATTACTGTAAAACTCAACTGATACTCTTTCATGGTTTCACGGAAAACACGAAATAATTGCTTAGCATATCCTAGACGGCGATAGTTTGGGTGAACCAAAATAGCAAGTTCTGCCTCGTCTGGCTCATCAGCATAGACTGTCAACACCCCCACAAGTTGATTCTTCTCATAAGCTAAAAAGAAAGCTGGCATCTCCTGATCAAAATTGAGATTATTCGATAAATACGGGATGCGGTGAGTCCCATCAAAAGTCTGAACTTCTTTGATTAATGCTTCTACCTGTAATTTTTGCTCTTTATCTAAACAAGGTGTCTTAATTATTGACATCATCTTTTTCCTTTTTCTAGCACATCCTCATGATGCACAAAAAACCTGAGGCACTTGCCTCAGACTATAATCATTTATTAACGGTCATTGTATCCGTTTGGATGACTTGAATGCCATGCCCAAGCAGAAGCAATGATTTTTTCAATATCATCAAATTGTGGTTTCCAACCAAGAATTTCACGCGCTTTATCTGATGACGCAATAAGAGTATCTGGGTCACCAGGACGGCGATCAGCAAGTTCTGCTGGAATTTCTTTTCCTGTTACTTTGCGAGCTGCTTCAAGAATTTGAAGGTTTGAGAAGCCTGTTGAAGAGCCAAGGTTAAAGGCAGTTGATGGGTTTCCTTCGCGAAGATATTTAACCGCAAGCAAATGAGCATCTGCTAGGTCAAATGGGTGGACATAGTCACGGACATTTGTACCATCTGGTGTGTTGTAGTCATTACCAAAAATCATGATTTTTTCACGAACACCTTGTGCCACTTGCAAGATAATTGGCAACAGGTGTGTTTCTGGTCCATGATCTTCACCGATAGAACCATCTGGTTTAGCACCAGCAACGTTGAAGTAACGAAGCGGTACAAATTTGATGCCATAGGCTTGGTCAGACCATTTCATGATTGTTTCCATCATGAGTTTGCTTTCACCATACGGATTGATTGGACGTTGTGGTGTTGTTTCTTTAATTGGAAGTTCATCTGGAATACCATAAGTTGCAGCTGTTGATGAGAAAACAATGTATTTAACACCAAATTCATTCATCACTTCAAGTAATTTAATCATTCCTGCAGTGTTGTTATCAAAGTATTTCAATGGTTTTTCCATTGATTCGGCAACCAATGAGTAAGCGGCAAAGTGAATCACAGCATCGATATCTGGATTTTCTGTGAAAACTTTACGCATAAAATCTTGATCAGCAAGATCACCTTGATAGAATGTTGCATCAGGATGAACCGCTGCACGGTGCCCTGTTACCAAACTATCGACAACAACAACCTTTTCTTCACCTTTTTCAATTAAACGATCAACCATGTGAGAACCGATATAGCCAGCCCCACCAAGCACTAAAATTGACATGATTCCTTTTCTCCTATTCTAACCCCACGCTGTTCACAAAGCGCATGAAAGCTTCTTTCCCCTTTTCATCACGATTGTAAACACCTGCATCTTCTAAAACACGAACAAAAACGTTTCCGACTTCTTCTTGCACGATATCATGTACCGTATCAGCAGTAATATCCGAACGTTTTTTAATCTCATCTGCCCATTCTTTGTGATAGGCAGCGATTTCATTATACTGGTTCAAAAGATATTTTTCAACTTCTAGCAGTTCATTTTTAAGACGTGGCGGTAAAATAGCTAAGCCCATAACTTCAATAAGTCCAATATTTTCCTTTTTAATGTGTTGGACATCAGCATGTGGATGATAAACCCCATCTGGAAATTCAGCTGTTGTGTGGTTATCACGAAGAACGATATCTAATTCAAATTGCCCATTACGTTTGCGAGCAATTGGTGTGACGGTATGATGCGGCGTATCTCCTGTATGAGCTACAATATCAACACTGGCATCCGAATACTCTCGCCAAGCTAAACGAATTTTTTCAGCCAATTCAACTAAACGACTTTTGTCTTTACTGCGAAGACGAATAACAGACATTGGCCATTTGACAATACCAGCTGTCACATCTGAAAAGCCTTTAAAATGAAACTCTTTGTCCAGCTCTGCTATTTCCATCGGAAAGACATGTCGTCCACCTTGATAGTGGTTGTGAGTTAAAATTGACCCACCAACAATCGGTAAATCAGAGTTAGAACCTGCAAAATAACCTGGGAAAATATCAACAATATCTAGCAGCTGTTCAAAAGTTTGCTTGCTAATAACCATCGGCACATGATCAGTATTTAGAATAATACAATGTTCATTAAAGTAAGCGTAAGGCGAATATTGGAAGCCCCATTTTTCATCACCTAGATTTAAGCGAATGATACGGTGATTAGCACGCGCTGGGTGATTAAGGCGTCCTTGATAACCTTCGTTTTCCATACATAACTGACATTTTGGGTAAGAAGATGCCTTGGCTAACTTAGCTGCAGCAATGGCCTTGGGATCTTTTTCAGGTTTTGATAAATTAATGGTAATCTGAATATCACCATATTGTGATGACACAGTAAAAGCGATATTTTTAGCGATTGCGGCTACTTTAATGTAGTCATTTCGTTTGCTGAGTTCGTAAAAATCTGCGACAGCTTGTTGAGGAGATTGAGCATATATATCCCAGAAATTGCGATTCACCTGACTTGGGACAGGAGTGATAAAGTTCATCAATTCAGCACCCAAGCAATCTCTTTCAGCCATTAAGTCACCAACCTTGCCATTTTTCACAGCTAGGTTAACCAATTCTTCTTTGAGAGCAATTAATGTCGTTTCTTTAGTTTCTTGCTCTGCACCTTCCTCGCCCACAAGGGCAAGGATTCGGTTACGCAAGTAAAACATATCATCTTCAGTATAGTCGCTAGCTTCAATTACTTTCGCGACAAAAGTATCTAAAAGTTTCATGATTTCGTCTTCTTTTTATTCTTTATTTTCGTGAAAGGACACGTGAACCACCAGCAATTTCAGCGATGTAAAAGGCTGGCGCATATCCAATAGTTTCAGTATAAACTTGTCCAACAGTTTTAGTAAATTCATCTACTTTGTCTTTAGCAACAATAGCAATACCACAACCACCAAAGCCCGCTCCTGTCATACGAGCTCCGAGAACACCTTCTTGTTGCCAAGCTGTGTGAGCAAGGGTATCAAGTTCGATACCAGTTACTTCGTAGTCATGTTCAAGTGAGACGTGTGAGGCATTAACCAAGCGACCAAATTTTTCAAGCTGACCTGCTGTCAAAGCTTCTTTGGCTTGAAGGGTACGTTGATTTTCCCAAACTGCGTGACGAGCACGTTTGAGACGATTTTCATCTTTAATGAGATAACTGTACTCATCAAAAGCTTGCAAATCAAGTTCACCAAGTGTCTTGATATCAAGCACTTGATTCAATTCTTCAACAGCTTTTTCACATTCAGCACGTCGTTCGTTGTATTTTGAATCAGCCAATTCACGACGTTTGTTCGTATTCATGATGACAATAACATTGTCACCAAGGTCAAGTGGAACAAGGTCATATTCTAACGTATTAGTATCAAGGTAAATGGCTTGCTTGTCAGCTCCCATACCAATAGCAAATTGATCCATAATCCCTGAGTTCACACCGATGAAGTCATTTTCCGTTTGTTTACCAATTTTTACCAAGTCGAGACGGTCTAATGTTAGGTCAAATAATTCTTCAGCGACAATTCCTACCAAAAGTTCAAGTGAAGCTGATGAGGACAAGCCTGAACCATTTGGAATATTACCATTAACATAAAGTTCAAATCCACTATCAATAACATGCCCTGCTTCTTTCAAGAATTTAATGACACCTTTTGAATAATTTGTCCAACTATCTTTTTTATCAAAGACAAGATGATCAAGATCCACGTCAATAATACCTAATTCATCAAAATTTGCTGAGTAAAAACGAAGGATTTTATCATCACGTTTTCGAGCAGCACCATATGTTCCAAGAGTGATAGCAGCTGGGAAAACATGACCACCATTGTAGTCCGTATGTTCACCAATTAGATTAATACGACCTGGTGAGAAGAATGTGGCATCTGCTTCTGTGCCAAAAACATTAGTAAAAGCTTGATTAAGTTCTTTCGTATTCATGAGGGTCTCCTTTTTTCTTGCTTTATTATGATTACGGTTTCATTTTAATGCCTTAGTTAAAATAAGTCAATGATATTTACTAAAGTTTTACTTAAAAGTTTTATTTTTCCTAATGATGTGATATAATACTATCAAGAAAGAAGGGAAGACCTATGGCTACATTAAAAGATATCGCAAAGCTAGCAAATGTTTCATCCGCAACTGTCTCACGAGTACTTAATAAAGATAAAACCCTCTCAGTCGGTGAGGAAACAAGACACCGTATTTTGACCGTTGCTGAAGAGTTAGGTTACGAAAAACACAAACGCAGCACCAACGCTATGCAAGAACGTCAAAAGATTGCTATCGTTCAATGGTATAGCGAACAAGAAGAACTAAACGACCTTTACTACTATAGTATTCGTATCGGTCTTGAAAAACGCGCCCAAGAATTAGGCTATGATGTCGTGCGTTACTTTAACAATGATATTTTGACAATTTCAGAAAATGTCAGTGGTATTATTGCCATTGGTAAATTTTCTAGTGAACAAATTAACCGCCTAGAAAATCTTTCAAAAAACCTAGTTTTCGTTGACAGTGACACTTTAAACGCTGGCCACCCTTGCGTTACAACTGATTTTGATAATGCCGTTGTGAAGGTTCTTGATTACTTCATGCAAAAAGGATTTACTAAAATTGGAATGATTGCTGGTGAAGAACGTACAACCGACCAAAAAGAACTCATTGTTGACCAACGCTTCCGTACTTTTAAAAACTACGCTTACGAAAATAACCTCTACAACCCTGATTATGTCTTTGTAGGAGATTTTTCAGCGCCTTCAGGATATGCCTTAATGAAAAAAGCCATCACTGAACTAGGTGATGACCTCCCACAAGCTTTCTTTGTTGCCAACGACACTTTAGCCATTGGTGCCCTTCGTGCCCTTCAAGAAGCTAACATCGCCGTGCCTGACCGCGTCAGCCTCATTTCTTTCAATGATACTGCCTTGACTAAACAAGTCTTTCCTGCTCTTTCAAGTATCACCGTTTATACCGAAGAAATGGGACGCACTGCTGTTGATATCCTAAATCACCAACTTATTAAACACCATACCGTCCCAACAATGACAAGACTGGCCACAACATTAACCCTTCGTGAAAGTACAAAATAAAAAAGTCCGAATAATATTCGGACTTTTTTATTATTCTCACCCTACTTTCACGCAGAAGGCATCCCATGGTTGGAGTTGGTGGTTTTCAAAGTCAGTGAGTTCAGTGGTATTACTGATGATTGTTTTTTGGTAAGCGAAGTTTGTTTCAAAGGCCTGAGCTTGATCGGATAAGTTTGCGACCACTAGGTAAGTTTCTTCTGCTGTTTTTCTAAAATAAGCAAAAACTTTGTCTGCTGTTTTCAAAAGTTCAAAATCCGCGTCAATCAACCAATCATTTTCTTTGCGAAGCTTGATGAGTTTTTGGTAAGTGTAGAAAATAGAATCTGGATTGTCTAGGGCTGCTTGCACATTAATTTCTGTGTAATTTGGATTGACTGGTAGCCAAGTCTTATCAGCAGTTGAAAAGCCAGCATTCTGACTGCTATCCCACTGCATTGGGGTTCTGGCATTGTCACGTCCAATCATGCGAATGCTATCCATGATTTCTTCTGGCGTCTTACCATTTTCAAGGGCTTCTTTGGCAAAATTAAGCGACTCGATATCGTCAATTTCTCCCAAATCCTTAAACGGATAATTGGTCATTCCAATCTCCTCACCTTGATAGATATAAGGCGTTCCCCGCATTAGATGTAAGGAAATAGCTAGCGCTTTAGCTGATTTTTCACGGTAAGTGTCTGTGTTACCCCAGATAGAAAGCACGCGCGGCAAATCATGATTGTCCCAAAAAAGCGAATTCCACCCTTGACCAAGCTCAAGTTCTGTCTGCCATTTGTTAAAAATAGCCTTGAGAGCGGGAACGTTTAGTTCTTCTTCGTATTCCCATTTTGAAGCGCCTAGCTTATGTTGGAGACCGATATGCTCAAATTGGAAAACCATTGATAACTCTTTTTCGTCTGGTGATGAGTACTGTTTAGCGATTTCTGGTGTTGCTCCCCATGTTTCACCAACAGTAAGCAAATCTTTTCCAGCCAAGGTTTCTTGGTGCATTTCTTTGAGGTAATCGTGCAATTTCGGACCGTTGTTTGCGATGAGTTTATCAGGAATTTTCCCAATCATATCAATCACATCCATACGAAAACCAGAAATACCTTTGTCAATCCAGCGATTCATCATATCATAAACAGACTGGCGTAACAGCGGATTTTCCCAATTCAAATCAGGTTGTTTCTTGCTAAAAAAGTGCAAATAATATTGCCCAGTTTTGCCATCATATTCCCAAGCAGAGCCACCAAAAATAGAATCGAGCTCATTAGGTTTATCACGCCAAATGTAAAAATCACGATACTTGCTGTCAGGATTTTCATGCGCTTCAACAAACCAAGCGTGCTCATCTGATGTGTGATTAACCACCAAATCCATGATAATGCGAATACCACACGCTTTTGCCTGCGCTAGCAATTCTTCCATATCAGACATATCGCCAAAAATATCAGCAATCGCCTCATAATTTGAAATGTCATAGCCATTATCATCCATTGGAGACTGGTAAACTGGAGAGAGCCAGATCGCTGTAATTCCAAGCTTTTGCAGATAATCAAGCTTACTGATAATTCCTTTTAAATCACCAACTCCATCACCGTTTGAGTCCTTAAAAGATTTTGGATAAATTTGATAAATCGTTGCTTTGTGCCACCAATGTTTTTCCATGACGTCCCTCTTTTCTTGCAATTCTTTGTTTCTATTTTATCTTTTTCTTGTAATTTGTGCAAGCGTTTGCGTTATTAAAAATAACAGAAGCTAAGACATCGTCCCGCTTCTATTAAACTATAGAAATGTAATCTCTTGTCCGTTTTCTTTAACTGTATAAGTTAAGTCTTTTAGGTTAATTGTAGCTTCTGCAACGACACTACTATCTTGATTACATCGAGTAATTACAAGAGTATTTTCATCTAATACTTCAACATCTATACTGCCTTTGAGGTCAAAAGCTGCTGATTGATTTCGGAAGGTAAAGAGCTTAAGCAAGGCTTGAACTACCGGACGCTTAACCTCTTCAGCAATTTCTTCACTCGTATAATAATGACGATTGATATTGCGTCCTTCTTTTGTTTTTTCTAACAACTCTAGATCATTTTTACCTGCTAAAAATCCGACATAATAGACCTGTGGAATACCTGGTGCGAAAGCCTGAATCAGGCGTGCTAAGAAATACTTCTTCTCATCATCACCAAGTGCAGAATAGTAGGTCGAATTGATTTGATAAATATCAAGATTGTTGTACTCTGCTGATGAATATTTACGTTTCACATTAGCACCAACTTTATAGAGCTCATCTGAAGTATAATCAATTTCTTCATCACTCAAAATATCTTTGACATCAACCACACCAATCCCATCGTGCGTATCCAGTGTTGTAAATTGTTTCATTGGAGACATTTTCAACCATTTTGCCAAGCGTTCAACTTTTCCGCTGTATAAACTATAAAGTGTCACCATTGGAAGAGCAAAATCGTAAACGTAGTAGTCATGTTCAGCAATTTTAAACTGAATCGAATAATGCTCATGAATTTCTGGAAGTAACTCTGTACCAGATTCCGCAGCAATGCTACGCACTTTATCAAGTAATTCCCAAATGTCTGGCTCCACAAAGAAATCATTGGTATCCAATTTCTTAACTGCATAAGCAAAAGCATCTAATCGAATAAGGTCGCAACCATTTTCAGCCAAATGCGCGATGGTTTTTCGAATGAAATCCATCGTCACGTCTTTTGTTACATCAAGGTCAATCTGTTCCTCACCAAATGTGTTCCAGAGATGCTCAACCGAACCGTCCGCAAAGTGAATTTCTTGTTTTGGTGCGCGGTCTTTACGCTTGTAAATCAAGTCCACATCAGCTTGTGTCGGACGATTTTCTGGCCAAAATTTATCCCAGTTAAGAAACATATCCTTGTAAGCACTAGCTTCGTGTTTTTCTTGATAATCTTTGTAATATTTTGATTGACGAGAAATATGATTTATCATGAAATCAAACATGAGGTAATATTTCTCACCCAAAGCTTTCACATCATCCCAATCACCAAATACAGCATCAACCTCATCATAATCGACAGGTGCAAAACCACGGTCACCAGTTGATGGGAAGAATGGCAATAGATGGATACCACCAACTGCCTCCCCGAAATACTTATCAAGATTTTGTTTAAGTTCTTTTAAATTTTTACCCAGACTATCCGAGTAAGTGATTAACATTGTTTTATTTTGTATTGTCATAGTTACTCCTTTACCCTTTTTTATTTTAGCACCCAGCAAAAGTTAAACTCAGGCTACGGGCTCTGCATCCTTACTTCACTGCGCCGTTGCTCATTCCTGAAATGATATGTTTTTGGAAAATGAGGTAAACGATTGTGATGGTAATGATACCGACGACGTATGATGCAAAGCTTGGTCCGTAATCGCTGAGGTATTGTCCTGTGTAGTTGTATTGGAAAAGCGGCAATGACCATGACTCTGAAGATTTATTCAACATTAAGAGGGGGAGCATAAAGTCATTCCAGAACCAAAGAGCATTGATAATCAAAGTTGTGGCATGCATTGGTTTTAACATTGGAAAGACAACTTTGCGGTATGTGGTAAATTTATCAGCTCCGTCAATTTCAGCAGCTTCATCCAAACTTTCAGGAACACTTAGCTTAATGTAACCAACATACAAAAATAAAGTTTGCGGTACAGCATAAGTCAGATACAAGATAATCAAGCCCCAAATATTTGTCAAACCAAGTCGGCTCATCATAACCGTGATTGGAATCATGATAACTTGAAATGGCACGAAAATTCCCAAAATTAGCAAGCTATACATGATGTTAAAAGCGCGTTTTTTGCTCATGTTACGCGCAATGGAATAGGCTGCCGCAGGAATAAATAGGGTTACCAAAATCACCGAAACAACTGTAATAATCGTTGAATTCCAGAAATAATGTCCAACACCGTCAGCCAACAAGCGTGTGTAGTTACTCAAGGTGACAGGATTTGGAAAGGCAAAGAAATGTTGCATGATATCTTTAGTCGTCTTAAATGAACTAAAGACTGTTGCTAGCAATGGAATCAAAATCAAAATTGATCCCACAACTAAGAGCACATATTTCCAAAAAGTATGATAACGTTCTTCTTTTTTCATATTTCACTCCATTTATACTTCGAAACGACTTGATAATTTCAATTGCAACACTGATACCAAAACAATAATAGCAAAGAGAATCAAGGCAATGGCGTTAGCATAACCATATTGGTTACTTGAAAAGGCGTAATTGTAAACCAAAAGCCCAATTGAAGTTGTTGAATTGCTTGGTCCACCACCAGTCAAAGCAAAGATCTGGTCAAAAGCTGTCAAACCAGCTTTAAGCGCCATGATAAAGACCATTGAAATACTTGGCAACAAATATGGCAGTTCAATATTCCAGAACGTTTGTTTGCTATTTGCACCATCAATTGCTGCTGCTTCTGTGATTTCACTTGGGATAGTTTGAAGCCCTGAGAGGAAAAGAATAATTGGCATTGCGACACCTTGCCATAGCATGACAAAAATTGCTGCAAAAATGGCGCCGCCAGATGTCCCTAGAAGACTTGTTTTCAAGAATTCAATGTTTAAAGTCTCACCAATAGCAGGCAAGCCATAGTTAAAGACTTGTTTAAAAATCAAAGACACTGTCAAACCTGACAAAACAGCTGGGAAGAAAAACCATGCTCTAAAGAACGTTTGTCCTTTGATTTTAGCATTCAAAGCTCGCGCCACCCAGATACCAATGACAATTTCTCCCACAATTAACGCAATGGTCAAAATCAAAGTAAAACCAAGAGCCTTAAAGAATTTAGTATCTGTTAGCAAAATTTTATAATTGTTGACACCAACAAAATCAAAATTGTAAGTCAATCCAGTCCAGTTTGTAAAACTGTAAAAAGCACCTTGAATCATTGGGAAATAGAAGAAAATTGCTTGTAAAATCAAGGGAACAATCAAGAACACCCAGCCCCAATACTTATTTAAAAATTTTCGCATTCTATTCTCCTCCTATTTATCTACATCAGCTTTCATTGGATTGAAGAATGCATTTAACTCACTAACATATTGATCAGCATCTTGATTCAAAAGATAGTTAGCTGTCAAACTAAAGAAATCTTCTTCACTTGTCCAATTTTCACCAAGCCAAACATAGTGTTTATCTGTAAATGCTAGCTGATAAAGCGGAGCAAGTGGAGAATTGTCATCTTCAACCACACCCTCTACAGACACTGGTGAACCATCAACATCATAATATTTTTGCATAGCCTCAGCTGACGCCATATAGGAAATAAATGTTTCACATTCTTTTTTGTGCTTTGTTGATGATGAAATTGATAGCGCCAAATCTCCCGCTCCAACTGTAACTTCTTGACCAGTTTTTTCACCAGGAAAGGCAAATGTTGAAATTTCAAAATCAGGATCTTGTTGTTTAATCGCTGCTAATACCCATGAACCACCTGGTAACATCAAGGCTTCTTCAGTCGCAAATGCCACAACAGAATCGTTGTAAGAAGCACCTTCCCAGTTACTTTGTTGATTTCCCTTATCAGCAAGTAAATCCAAACGAGTCAGAACTTCCTTAACTTCATTATCAGAAGTTGAGATAGAATTAACGGAAGAAAAACGAAGATAATCATTTGCCTTATCACCACTACCAGTCACGCTAATGTAAGCCAGTTGATGATAACCATTTAAAGTCCAACCTTCACTACCAGCAAGCGCAAATGGTGTTTCACCGTCAGCCTTGATTTGTTTTACCAAAGTTTCAAATTCATCCCAAGTTTCTGGAACTTTGAGTCCTAATTCGTCAAATTTTGTCTTATTAAAGTAAATTCCTGAAACATTGGCTGATAAAGGCACGCTATAAATTTTTCCATTTACTGCATAGTTTTCTGCATAGTTATTTTTGATGTTCTCAAGATAAGACTTACCTGTCATATCTTCAAAATAACCAGCTTTTGCCCACTCTTTAAAATCTACATTCTGAGGATAAATGTTAATGACATCTGGGGCGTCACCTGCAAGCATACGTGTTTTTAGAACTGTTCCAGCACTTGGAACACTTGTCATTTTAACGTGAATGTTAGGATTTTCTGCTTCAAAATCCTTAATGATTTCTTTTAACGTATCCACCATTTCTGTCTTTTGATTGAAATATTCAATAGTTACCTTGCCATCAGCCGATGTGTCATCCTCTTTTGAACACGCCGTCAATATTAAACCAGCAGTGATAGCTAAAGCTACTATGCCAGCAGCTATCAATTGTTTACGCCATTTCATTGAAAACCTCCTTATTGTTTCACAAAATAGTATTGTTTGCTGAGATAATCACCTTGTGGGAGAGTTACGGTCAAACCTGCATACATGAGTTCATCCCCAGAGAAAACTTGTCCTGTTTCTTGTAAGCGATAGGTATCTGCTTCCTCTAAACCTTTCAGTTTGAGCGTCGTTTCAATCGTTTCAATTGTTGAGAGGGTACGAACGTAAGTCACGACAACCTTATCTTCATGAACAAATTCTACCGCTGCTTCATTTGAACCTTGTTCTGGATTGATGAGGCGATACTGCTTTCCAAATTGGATAACTGGACGAATGTCTTTGTAGTGTGCAACCTGAGCAGCAATCACTTCTTTGTCACTTTCTGGCAAGCTTGTCAAATCAAGTTCATAGCCAAGATTTCCCATCATGGCAACATTACCGCGAGTTTCAATCGGTGTTGTGCGTCCCATTTGGTGATTTGGGCTTGCTGAAACATGGGAACCCATAGAGATAGTTGGGTACAGATAGCTTGAACCATATTGAATTTGCAAACGAGAAATGGCATCTGTATTATCACTAGCCCAAACTTGTGGGAAGTAGCGCATCATTCCAAGGTCGTTTCGACCACCGCCACCTGAGCATGATTCAAAGAGAATATTGCTATGTTTTCCAGTCAAATAGGATACCAAATCATACAAACCTAACATATATGCATGGGATTGCATCTTAGTGGCAAGAGCTGAGTCGCCATTTCCGATATTTGTGATGTTACGGTTATAATCCCATTTAACATAATCAATAGCATTTTCTGTCAAAATCTTATCAATAGCTGCCTTGATGTAGGCTACGACATCAGGATTTGCAAGGTTGAGCACCAATTGATTACGAGAATAAGTATGACCACGACCTTCAACTTGAATAGCCCAATCTGGATGCGCACGATAAAGGTCACTATCAACAGAAATCATTTCTGGTTCAAACCACAAACCAAATTTCAAACCTTTGGCATGCACTTCAGCAATCAAGTCATTCAAAGGTCCACCTAGTTTTTCTTCGTTAACAACCCAGTCACCAAGCGCACGATTATCATCAAATCGATTACCAAACCAACCGTCATCAAGAACAAAAAGCTCGATACCAAGTTTGCTTGCTTCATCAGCTAAATCAAGCAATTTTTCTTTTTTAAAATCAAAATAGGTCGCTTCCCAGTTGTTAATGAGAATTGGACGTTCAGCATGTGCAAATTGTTTTGGCATGATGTGATCTTGAATGAACAATTGACTTTCTTGACTCAAATGTGTCAAGCCTTTTGCTGAATAAGTCATCAAAGCCACTGGCGTTTCAAAACTATCACCTGCTGCTAATTGCCAAGCAAAGTTATCATCATTGATACCAAGTCCCAAACGAACCTCGTTCAATTGATTTTTTTGAACAAAAGCTTGGAAATTACCACTATAAAGTAGCTGCAAAGCAAGGGCACTGCCAGCATCCTCCGTCGCTATCCTATCACACAAAATCACAGCTGGAGTCTGAGCATGACCAGAAGCTCCGCGATTTGAAGCAATGCTAAAGATACCTTGTTCAACTTTTTGACGGCGAACAGTCTTCTCACGCGCATATGCTCCTTGCAAAGTCACCACATCATAATTGCCAGCAGGTACATCAAGCATTGTCGATAAAGCACGGTTGATGACAACAGCTTTATCAGATAGATTACTAATCTTAGCAAAGGTTGAAATAGTTGCACGGTTTGCATAAGCTGTGTAATAAAGCGTCAGACGCAACCTAGCAAATCCATCTTCCAAGACAAGCTCTAATGTTTCGGCATCTTCCATTGAATGAGGACTAGGTAATCCTGTTGTCTCAACAACTCCATGTAAAATATGACTATCTTTTAACTTAAATTGTGTTAATTCATTGTTATCATGTTGAATTTTAAATGATGGGCAACGAAAATCACCAAAGCCATGCACACCAAAGATTTGACGTTGGGTATCATAGCTAAACGTACGATTATCAGGAGTCGGATTGCCTGAAAAAGCATGATCTTTCTCAAATATCGCATTTGAACCGTGATAGTTAACGATTTTACCCCCAATATGACGAAGAAGTAAATCTCCTTCTCGGTTCTCAATAATCATTGACATCTCTTTACTTTGAATATAGAAAAGATTTCCTTTGATTGTAATTCCCACAAGTTTTCCTCCTCTATTTTTACTAAAATTTTACCATCATTTATTTACCTCTTGAATGGTATCATGTTGGGCAAATATGGTAAAATGTTGTTTATAAAGGAGTTGATACTTTGAATGTTCTAAATACCTACAACGAATTTGACACGAATAATTTTGACCTGAACGTCGACCATTATGGTGCTGAGATTTGTGATAAAAACTACTCTTTTGGTCCAACTATTCGTGATAATTTTGTTCTGCATTTTATTGTTGATGGTAAAGGAAAATTTACTATTGATGGTAAAACCATTGAACTTGGTGTTGGTGATATGTTTATCCTTCCCAAAGGAAAAGTGACCTTTTATCAAGCCGATAAAAAATATCCTTGGACATACCTCTGGGTCGGATTTAGCGGCTCAAAGGCCGAAAGTATTTTAAGTAAAACTCAGCTACTAGAGCAATACTTCTGCCATTCAACACTTAAATCCAAGGTTCTTGATCAAATCGTCAAATTAACTCAATTTCGCGATCAAAAACTTGATGACATTACAGAGCTTCAGCTGATTGCTGAACTTTACAAATTGCTAGCATTTTTAATAGAAGAATTCCCAAGCAAAGCAATGTCTGATAGCAGTATTTTGATTCAAAATTACATCAAGCAAGCTAAAAAAATCATTCATACACAATATGGAAATCCATTAAAAATCAGTGATATTGCCAAAAAGCTCAATCTAAATCGCTCCTACTTGTACAAGATTTTCAAAGAAGAAACAGGTTATTCTCTCAAGGATTACCTTATCCAAATCCGCATGGAAAAAAGTGCTGATTTGCTTACCAGCACGACTTTTCACATCTCAGAAATTGCAAATGCTGTAGGCTTTCCAGACGCTCTCGCCTTCAGCAAGGCTTTCAAAAAACATTTCAGCCAAAGCCCAAGCAATTACCGAAAAGCGCTGAAAAAATAAAACAAAAAACTCCCCCAAGAACTAAATTCTTGGGGGAGTTTTCTTAATCAACTTTAACAAGTCGAACGTTATCAATGTTTAGCCATTTGTTGGCTGATGATTTGACGTAAACGCCAACTTCACACTGTCCGCTTGTGATTTTAATATTATCAATGGTGTAAGTTTTCCAAGTATTTGAATCTTTGAGAGAGATTTTTTGTTCACTGCCACCGTAGTTTTTAATATAAAGTTCTGCATTTTCAAGACTTGTATCACCCATAGCATCGATGCTTAATTTGTAAGTACCTGAGCTGAGATTTCCTACTGTTTGATAGATAGAACTTTCATAAGCCTTATCTGACCAGAAGCTGAGTTTATAACGCGTATTATCGTAAATTTCTGTCTTGATTCCAGAAATTTGGCCATTTTTCCAAACATTCCAAGATGATGGACTTTCGGTATAACCGTCCCATTCAAAGCTATTGTTTTGAAGGAGATTTGTTAGATTAGAGTAATTAAAGGCTTTGATGCCACGTAAAGCATTTCCTTGGAAATCGAAGACAGCTTGATTTTCCCATTCGTTACCTGTCACATCTGAAACGCCAAGATATGACATTCCTGCTTGTGTGGCCCATGAGACATTACCGTTATACCAGAGTGGTTCCCAATAGAAGAAACCAAGTCCATTGTTATTTTTGACATCTTTAATCTTATCAACCAAGTCTGTCAAAAATTCATACTGACCATCTTGGCTAGCTTTGTAACCACCAGCAGTCTCTTCTGTTGCCGTAAAGGCATTTGTTTTCTGGTCAGCATTATCAAGGGTATTTGCATAAGCTGTTTCAACCACAACAACTTTTTTGTTATAACGTTCGCTGATATTATCCATATTTTCAGAGAGTTCTGCTAATGTGCCATGCCAATATGGGTAATAGGAAATGCCGACAATATCAAAATCAACGGATTGATTGGTAATTTCATCAAGCCACCATTGGAAAGCTGCTTTGTCACCACCGTCTGCTAAATGGATCATGATCGGTGTATTACTTGCCTGTGTATCTTTCACAGCTTGAACACCAGATTTTAGGAAAGTTGCTAGGCGAGTGAATTCTTGACCATCACCACCCCAGCTTTTCCCGTAAGGCCAAAGCATACCGCTGTTTAATTCGTTTCCGATTTGCACCATATCAGGGTAAATGCCTTGTGATTTCATCTGATTAAGGACATCAGCCGTGTAAGAATACACTGTTGAATTTAATTGTTCAAAGGATTGATTCTGCCAAGCTTTGGGAAGATTTTGTTTTCCAGGGTCAACCCAGAAATCACTGTAATGAAAATCGAGTAAGACTTTTAAACCTTTATCTTTAGCACGTTTGGCTAATTTGAGTGTTCTGTTTAAGTCATTGGTTCCTGCGCCGTAAGCATTGCCATTTGCATCATAGGGGTCAACCCAGAGTCGCAAACGAACGTAGTTAACACCATTTTCTTTCAGAATGGTCAGCGGGTCTTTTTGAGTACCATTACTCTTGTAAATCGCTCCGCTTTGTTCCATTTCATCAAGAATCGAAATATCAGCTCCGTTGATGAACTCATCTGCTTTAGTCACGGTATTTCCAAGCGCAGCAAGACCAATAAGGACAACAGTCGTCAAAAAAATCTTTTTTAGTATTTTCATAATCTTTCTCCCTAGCTTTTCTAAAATAGGTTAGGCAAAGTAAGACATTACGAAGGCTACGGCACCTTCTGGGTCACGTGTTAATTTAATATATTCAGCACCTTTTGTAGCTGCTAACTTGATACCAAGTGCATCAGTATCTTTCTTAATATCTTCGTAGAATGAGTTAACTTGTGGAGCAAGTACAATCATGTCGAAGTTTTTCATAATCTCATAATGTGAACCGTAAGCACCAGCTGACGCTGTGATGTTTGCACCTGTGGCAGCAGCACCCTCAGTAAGTGCATTGGCAAGCATAGCACTTGTACCAGCACCAGCACAAAGGACCAAAACGTTGATTGGTTTATCAGTTGTGACTTTAACAGCTGGTTTTTCCTCAACAATTTTTTCAGCTGCAGCTTTTACTGGAGTTGCACTTTCAGCAGTAGTTTCTTGCGCAGCAATTTCAGCTTCTTCTTCAAGAAGTGATGCGTCATAAGCTTTAATGAATGGGAAGTAGATAATCGCATCAACAACGATTAAAACAAGGACAAGAACAACAGCTAGAAGGCTAACGCCTGTACCAAGAATAAGTCCGATTGGCGCTGGTGTTGCCCAAGGAAGAACGTACATGAAGCTATTCATCTGAAGCACATCAACAAAGAATTTGAAAATCCAAACGTTAGCAATTGGTGCCAAAAGGAATGGAACAAAGAAATAAGGGTTAAGAATAATTGGTGTTGCAAAAAGCAAAGGTTCGTTAACGGCGAAGCTGACTGGGATAAATGAAGCTTTACCAACAGCTTTCAATTGTTTTGACTTAGCAAATAGCAAGAAGAGGTAAGGAACAACAAGTGTTGCACCAGTACCACCCATAGTACCAACAAAGTTACCAAGACCAACAGTCAAAACGTTTGAAGCATGTTCACCAGCTTTGAATAATTGAAGGTTCGTTTCAACATTAGCATAGATAATAGCTGCGATAGCTGGCTCTACGATTGACGGACCATGCACACCAACGAACCAGAAGAGCGCCATAGCACCCCAGATAATAGCAATTCCAAGGTAACCATCTGCTGCTGTAAACAATGGTTGCAACAAAGTGATAACAGCTTCAGCAAATGATGTACCAAAGAAATGACGAATAATTGTATCAATAATAACAGCTGCAAATACAGCAAATGAGAATGGGAAGATATCACGGAATGTTTGAGAAATCGTTCCTGGCACTTCTTTTGGCATCTTGATAGTGATGTCACGAATAACACAGAATTTGTAAACATTAACAGTGATAAAGGCTGCTACAAAAGCTGCGAGGATACCTTTTGTCCCCATGTAACCACTAGCAAGACCGCCTTCAAGCTCATCAGCACTCAACATCAAGAAACTGACAATTGAGGCAAGCATGACAGAAACCGCATTGATTTTCTTATTACCTGGCATTTTACGGTTAACAGATTCTGCCAAGCAACGTGCTGTTGTCGCTGAAACAAGAAGGGCAACTACACCCATTGAATAGTTGTAAATTTTCCAAAGCCAACTTGAGAAATCTTCTGGTAATTTGATTCCAAGAACATCCGGAATGGATGCAATCAAGATGAAAATACTAGAAAAGAGAATAGCTGGCATTGCTGCTAGGAAACCATCACGAATGGCACCTAGATAAATGTTACGAGAAATTTTTTCAAAAAAAGGTTTACCCTTTTCAATTTGTTGAATGAGTTTGTTCATGATAAAACTCCCCAAGAACCTGAGCTTAGCAAACGAGAGGAGATTAAGCATTTGCCAAGCCTTGGTTCACTTCCTTTCTTTTTTCAAAAATTAGCGATTTTTATATAATTCAATAAAATCCGTAATAAGGTCACGTAGCAACAAGGTTGTCATCAAGTGATCTTGACCGTGAACAAAGATAAAACCAAGTTCCAAATCTTCACCACCTGCTTCTTGTGCTAGCAAGGCTGTTTGAGCATTGTGTGCTTTTGCTAAGTTTTCATCAGCATCTTTAATGGCTTTGTCAACATTATCAAAGTTGCCAGAACGAACTTCCTTGAGCAATTGTAACAGTGTACTTCTAGCATCACCTGAGTAAGCTACAATTTCAAATCCCAACATTTGTAATTCTTTTTTATCCATATTCAAAATCCCCTATTCTACAATTTTTGTATCACTGATGTGTTTGTACCAGTAAGCTGATGCTTTTGGATAACGTTTTTGTGTTTCAAAATCTA
This sequence comes from Streptococcus sp. UBA4344, assembly GCF_002393675.1. Taxonomy (NCBI): domain Bacteria; kingdom Bacillati; phylum Bacillota; class Bacilli; order Lactobacillales; family Streptococcaceae; genus Streptococcus; species Streptococcus sp. UBA4344. Next base: position 1,716 of record NZ_DGTE01000005.1, on the reverse strand, counting down.
CATAGAACAAACCATAGCGCTTATTATATCCATTTGACCATGAGAAACAATCCATCAATGACCATAGGAAATATCCCTTAACATTAACCCCAGCATCAATTGCCTTAGCAAGAGATTGAAGGTAAACTTTCAAATAATCAATACGAGCCGTGTCCATAACGATACCATCGTCAAATTCATCTTTATAGCCCATACCATTTTCTGTGATGTAAATCTTGTTATAGTGTGGGTAATCTACTTTGATGCGAAGAAGCAAATCATACAAGCCTTCTGGGTAAATGAGCCAGTCCCAATCAGTTCGTGGAATGCCTTCTTTGTAAATACGTTCGCCGATACCTTTCACTTTATAAACAGATGTTCCTTTATCGCCTGTACCGTTGTGATGAATAGCATTTTCACCATTGTAGGCTTTGACAAAGTGACATTGATAATGGTTAATACCAAGATAATCGTTGCGGTGACTAGCTTTTTTCATTTCTTCAAAGTCGCTGTCAAGGAATTCATAGCTAGCATTATTCGCTGCGCAAATTTCGTTAAGCGCTTCCATTGTTTCGTTTGAATAATAACCTAGATAAGTTGCATCAAGTAAGAAACGAATTGAAAGAGCATCATCTAGGAAAGCGGCATGTTTATCTTCTTCACTATCTGTTGCAGGGTATTTTGTTTCAAGAGAGTGAACCACACCAATTTCACCTTGGTAGCCGCCATCTTTAAACAAATTAACCACACGCGCATGTGCGTACATCATATTATGAAGACATTGGATAACTTTTGAAAGGTCATATTTGATACCTGGTGGGAAAATTCCAAGTAGATATTGGTTAGTTGCGACTGGATAGATTTCATTAAAAGTACTCCAGTGACGTACTTCTGTAAATTCTTCAAAACAGAATTTGGCATAATTAACAAAAGCTTCAATCGTGTCACGGTTTAAGAAATCACCATTGTCAAACAAAACTTTTGGCGTGTCAAAGTGATGAAGCGTGACAAAGGCAATGATGTTGCGTTTTTGACATTCCGCAAACACTTTGTGGTAATAATCAACTCCTTCTTGGTTGACCTCACCAGTACCATTTGGGAAGATACGGCTCCAAGCAATGGATAACCGAAGTCCGTTGACACCAAATTTTTCACAAAGTTCGATATCTTGTGGGTATTGGTGATAAAAATCACTTGCAGGGTCTGGACTAAAGCGACCTTGTTCAGCTAGGAAATCATCCCAAGCAACTGCTCCTTTACCACCTTCTTTTGTTGAACCTTCAACTTGGTAAGCTGCTGTTGCGCCACCAAAAATAAAATCTTCTGGTAATTTGTACATTTTTCTCTCCTTATTTCAATAAACGTTGAATATGTATAACTAGATAAACACGTTCACTGCGTGATAAATCTATGTCTAATTCTTTTTCAATCACATCGTAAATAGCTTGTCCGATTTGGTAAGCTTGTGGATAATCTGATTTAACAAATTCCTCCATATTGATTAACGACGTTTCATCTTGTTGATTTGTCTGCAATCGATTAATCAAATAGGTAAGATGAATCATTAAGCGGTCATATAAATTGCCATTTTCTGCGCTACGTTTAATGCCGCTACTTGATAATTCTTCTTCAACCAATTCCAAGACACGCTTTCTTGCGTATTCTTGCTTATTTTCTGAAACCTCGTAATCACCTTTTGCATTGATAAAATGCAAAGCCATGCGTCCAACTTCGTCG
>NZ_DGTE01000012.1:0-9147 GCF_002393675.1 Streptococcus sp. UBA4344 | reverse complement strand
TGTTGGCACCCATGAGGGCACGGTTAGAGTCATCGTTTTCAAGGAAAGGAATACATGCTGTCGCAACGGCAACTACTTGTTTAGGTGAAACGTCAACGAAGTCAACGATGTTTGATGGGAACTCTTGGTTATTACCTTGGTGACGACCCATAACGATGTCTTCAGCAAATGTTCCGTCTTCGTTAAGTTTTGAGTTAGCCTGTGCTACTGTGTATTCATCTTCTTCATCGGCAGTCAACCAAACGATTTCGTTTGTAACCACACCTGTAGCGCGGTCAACTTTACGATATGGTGTTTGGATGAAACCATATTTGTTAAGATGTCCGTATGTTGACAAGTTATTGATCAAACCGATGTTAGGTCCTTCAGGAGTTTCAATCGGACACATACGACCATAGTGAGTGTAGTGCACGTCACGAACTTCATAACCAGCACGGTCACGAGTCAAACCACCAGGTCCTAAGGCTGACAAACGACGTTTGTGAGACAACTCAGAAAGTGGGTTGTGTTGGTCCATGAACTGTGACAATTGAGAAGAACCGAAGAATTCTTTAACTGCAGCAGTTACAGGACGGATGTTGATGATTTGTTGTGGTGTCAACACTTCATTATCTTGAACTGACATACGTTCGCGAACGTTACGTTCCATACGTGCAAGACCAATACGGAATTGGTTAGCAAGCAATTCACCAACGGCACGAATACGACGGTTACCAAGGTGGTCGATATCATCAACTTTACCTAGACCTTCAGCAAGGTTAAGGAAGTATGACATTTCAGCCAAGATATCAGCAGGTGTAAGAGCACGCGCTTTATCATCTGGATTTGCGTTACCAACGATTGTAACAACACGGTCTGGGTCAATTGGTGACACAACTTTGAATTTTTGAAGAACAACAGGTTCAGTGACAACAGCGTAATCGTTTGGTGTGTAAACAAATTTGTTAAGATCACCATCCAATTGATCAGCAATTGAATCGATAACGTCACGTGTCATTACTGTACCAGCTTCAACAAGGATTTCACCAGTTTCAGCGTCAACCAAGTTTTCAGCAATTGTTTGGTTCAAGAGACGAGTCTTGATGTTAAGTTTTTTGTTGATTTTGTAACGACCAACAGCTGCCAAGTCATAACGACGTGGATCAAAGAAACGAGCTACAAGCAAGCTACGTGAGCTATCAGCTGTTTTTGGTTCACCTGGACGAAGGCGTTCATAAATTTCTTTAAGAGCTTCGTCAGTACGTGAGTCTGCTGGGTTTTTGTGAATATCTTTTTCGATAGTGTTACGAACAAGTTCGCTGTCCCCAAAGATATCCATGATTTCATCATCACCTGAGAAACCAAGAGCACGTACAAGTGTTGTAAATGGAATTTTACGTGTACGGTCAATACGTGTGTAAGCAATGTCTTTTGAATCTGTTTCTAATTCAAGCCAAGCTCCACGGTTAGGGATTACAGTTGAACCATAACCAACTTTACCGTTTTTATCAACTTTATCGTTGAAATAAACACCAGGAGAACGAACCAACTGAGAAACGATAATACGTTCACCACCATTGATGATGAATGTACCCATTTCAGTCATAATTGGGAAATCACCGAAGAAAACTTCTTGAGTTTTGATTTCTCCTGTTTCTTTGTTAATCAAACGGAAGGTTACAAAAATAGGTGCTGAGTAAGATGCATCGTGGATACGAGCTTCTTCAAGCGTATACTTAGGCTCTTTCAATTCGTAACCAACAAATTCAAGTTCCATAGTATCCGTAAAGTTTGTAATCGGAAGTACATCTTCAAAAACTTCTCTCAATCCGTTATCCAAGAAGTCTTTAAAAGAATCCGTTTGAATTTCAATCAAGTTAGGTAAATCAAGAACTTCCTTGATTCTTGAAAAGCTACGACGTGTACGGTGTTTCCCGTACTGAACTTCATGTCCTGCCAAGTTTTTTACTCCTTCATTAAAATACAGAGGTCTATAAACTCCATCATAACCACAATTCTCTTCATGCGATGAGAACAATCATTACATTTTCATTTTGACCTTTATAGTTAGGATGCTTATTAAACACCCTGCCAAGTGTGTCGTGGATGTGAATTTTTAGAATCTTTAAATATAGGTTACAAACCGCATTTTTTCTAAAATTAGGCACAAAAAGAGCAGCTAAATCTGACCATAAAAAGTGTGATTTAACTGCTGCAAACCTTAGTTGGACAATATTTCAACTAAAGCAGACGACAAATAGTTGTTAATATTATACCTTATTTTTTCAATTTTTGCAAGTATTTTTAATTGCTGCTATTGGTTTTAATCGAAGGATTATGAAGCAAGGCATCCCATGCTTTTGTATAGTCACTATCCGTTCCTCCAATAGCAAATTTATAGGTCATATTACCAGCACCATTCTTAGCCCAGTAGCTTGTTGTAGTCTCACCACTTACATTAAGCGAGCGACCGTTAACCGTTACTGTACCAGGCTGTAAACCTGTTGCTTTTAGAACTGTTGACTTAATAACATTTGAAGATAGATTGTATTTATTTGTTCCAAACGTATTAGAATTAGCATTATAAATACTATTCACCAAATCAGCCATATATTGAGCATTGTATTTGTATCCGGCCATCGGATTTAACGAAGTATTATCATCATTACCTGCCCAGCCACCAAGTGTCACTTTTGGTGTTGAGAGCATCAACCAAACATCAGTATAATTGTCGGTTGTCCCTGTTTTTCCTGACCAATCCGCTTGCGCTGCTTGACCATTCAAACCTTGTAAGTCTTTATAAAACTCAGTCGTTGCCCCGCCTTTGACAACATCTTTTAATAGTTGATTCAAAATGCTAGCTGTTGATTCTGAGAAGACACGTACTGGATTTGCCTTATGTTGGTAAATGACATTCCCTTTATTGTCAGTAATGCTATCAACCATATAACCTTTTTGATAAACGCCACCATTTGAAATCATTTGATAAGCATTTACTTGTTGGAGAACAGTTGTCTCAATCCCCCCACCTAAAGGCAAACTTTCAATCGCGTAATTATCAACGCTATAATTCATCTTCTTCATGTAAGACTCAACATCAACATTATGATTGAGCAACATTTGATAAGTCCAATAGGCTGGAATATTCCATGAAACATTAAGTGCTTCTTGAAGATTAATCATGCCTGTTCCGACATCATTACCGTGCATAATCGGTTGACCGCTTGAGAAATTCGTTGGGTAATTAGAAAGAATACTTGCGCTACCAAGGAGCCCTTGATCAATGGCAATACCGTAAGCGATAATCGGTTTGATACTTGAACCTGGTGAGCGCGCAGTATCAAAAGCGTGGTTATTTTGGTTGGTTGAATAATCCCTGCCACCAATAAATCCTAAAATCGCACCAGTAGAATTATCCATCAAGACATTCCCGACATCAACCTGTTGAGAACCTCCTTGATCAAGCGTGCCACCATACTGAGCCACTGCATTTTGCATGGCATTGTAGACATTCTTATCAATCGTTGTCTTAACCGTGTAACCACCTTGTTGCAAGGTTTCTGAGGCTAACTTACGGTAGGATTCTTTTGTCGTATCATTTTTTAATTCTTGTTCAGAAACACCATTTTTTTCGATTAAGTAGTTATACATAACCTCTTGTGCTTCTTCTAGGACAGAATAGTAAAGGAAATCATGAGAGTTTGTTGTTGCAGATGCTGGTTGAATAAAATCTTGGCTAATATCATAAGACTTATACTCGTTGTACTCATCTTTAGTTAAATAGCCCGAACGATACATGTTATAAAGTACATCTTGCTGACGCGAAATACCATAAGCCATATTCTCAGCATCTTTTAGCTGACCAGCTGCTGTATATGGAGAATAAACAATCGGACTTTGAGGCAAACCAGCTAAAAATGCTGCTTGCGGAATGGTTAAATCACTTGCAGACACCCCAAAAATACCTTGCGCCGCTTCTTCAATTCCGGCAATATTTTCTCCTTTATTGTTACGACCAAAAGGTGATACATTCAGGTAATCCGTCAGAATCTCATCTTTATTCAAATAACGTTCTAATGCCAAAGCATAGATAATTTCACGTGATTTACGCTTAAAGGTTGGATCATCACCTAAAACCTGTTGCTTAATTAACTGTTGAGTCAATGTTGACCCACCGCTAGTTTCGCCTAAACCAAGAACAGATCCCAAAGTCGCACGGAAAACGGCCTTAGGAACCACACCATCATGCCCTTCAAAATTTTCATCCTCAGTTGCCACAATGGCATGTTTAACATTTTCTGAGATAGCTTCACTAGCAACTGGAGTACGTAACAAATCCGTATCAATAGCAGCAATCGAACTACCATCAGAATAAGACATCTGTGACACACGCGTCAAAGAAGTTACCTGACTAACTAGGCTCTCCTTATCAGGAATCTTAACCGCATCTATCTGACTAGCAAGATAACCAAAAGCTAGACCGACTCCCAACATGCCAAACAATATGACAATAATATAAAAAAAGTCGGTTAATAACTTAACTGTCCTCAAAAAGACTGATCCAAAATCTAGTAAGCCAAGCTTCTGACGATCTGCTTTTTTCTTATTTTTATTTCTCTTACTCATTCTAATACCTCGATAATATTATACCAAACTTTGATAAAGCTTGCATAGAGGCACCGCTTTTTGATATAATAGCCTGTAAACTACATTATATCATTGGGGGAGATTTAGCTTAGCTAGAAATCACAATCACCCCAAAATTTTAAGTAAGGAGAAAGCTCGTGAACATATTCGAAGAACTCAAAGAACGTGGCTTAGTTTTTCAAACAACTGATGAAGAAGCCCTTGTCAAAGCATTAACAGAAGGGCAAGTATCCTATTATACTGGTTATGATCCTACAGCTGATAGCTTGCACCTTGGTCACTTGGTTGCTATTTTAACATCACGTCGCCTTCAATTGGCAGGACACAAACCATATGCTCTTGTTGGAGGAGCTACAGGACTTATTGGTGACCCATCATTTAAAGACGCTGAACGTAGTCTTCAAACTAAAGAAACTGTTGATGGTTGGGTAACTAAAATTCAAAATCAATTGTCACGTTTCCTTGATTTCGAAAATGGTGACAACAAAGCTGTCATGGTAAATAACTATGACTGGTTTGGTAATGTCAGCTTCATCGACTTCCTACGTGATGTCGGAAAATACTTTACTGTCAATGCTATGATGAGTAAAGAATCAGTTAAAAAACGTATTGAAACAGGTATCTCATATACTGAATTTGCCTACCAAATCATGCAAGGTTACGATTTCTACGAATTGAATGATAAATACAACGTTACTTTGCAAATTGGTGGTTCTGACCAATGGGGAAATATGACTGCTGGTACAGAACTTCTTCGTCGTAAAGCAGATAAGACTGGTCACGTTATGACAGTGCCACTTATCACTGATGCTACAGGTAAAAAATTCGGTAAATCTGAAGGAAATGCTGTTTGGCTTGATGCTGACAAAACATCTCCATACGAAATGTACCAATTCTGGCTCAACGTCATGGACGACGATGCTGTTCGCTTCTTGAAAATCTTCACATTCCTTTCACTAGATGAAATCGCTGAAATCGAAAAAGAATTTAACGCTGCACGTCACGAACGTTTGGCACAAAAAGTCCTAGCACGTGAAGTTGTCACACTTGTTCACGGTGAAGAAGCTTACAAAGAAGCTCTTAAAATCACTGAACAACTTTTCGCTGGAAACATCAAGAGCCTTTCAGCAAAAGAATTAAAACAAGGTCTAAACAACGTTCCTAACTACGCTGTTTCAGACGATGATAACCGCAACATCGTTGAAATGCTTGTTGTTGCTAAAATCTCACCATCAAAACGTCAAGCACGTGAAGACGTTCAAAATGGTGCTATCTACATCAACGGTGAACGTGTTCAAGATTTAGATTACACACTTTCTGATGACGATAAAATTGATAACGAACTTACTGTTATCCGTCGTGGTAAGAAAAAATACTTCGTGTTGACTTACTAATTTAAAATCATTAACAGATGCTTAAAGCATCTGTTTTTTTATGCCATCAAAAAAAGAGAGGAACTTCCTCTCTTTTTTAACTATTACGACGACTTACCACATTAAACAAATTCACCAAAAGGAAAATTGCTACAAAGATAACTGTAATCGTTGCACTTGCCGGTGTTTCCCAGTAATATGACGTGATAATCCCAGTTACCATACCAACAAAACCAACTAAAACACCAATAAAAATAACCGTTCTAAAGTTTTTTCCTAATCGCATCGCAATACTTGCTGGTAAAACCATAATTGTTGATACCAAAAGTGCTCCTGCTGCTGGAATGGTCAAAGCAATCGCAATACCAGTCACAATATTAAACAACAATGACATTAAGCGAACTGGCAAACCATCGACAAATGCAATCTCTTCATCAAATGTTAAAACATACATTGGTCTGATAAACAGCAAGGTCAAAATCAAAACAATAACCGCAATGACAAAGAGAGCAACAACTTGCCCCATATTAATGGTCACAATTGAACCAAACAAATACTGTTCCAAGTTCACACTCCCAGCGTTTTCTGACTTACTTGTCACGATTAAGGCTACTGCTAGCCCTAGTGACATAAGAATTGCCGTTGAAATTTCGATATAGTGTTTATAAACCGTCTGCAAATATTCTAATACAACCGCTGCTATCGTCACTACAATTACCGTAGACCAGGTTGTCGATTTGCCAAGCAAAATTCCTAAAGCTACACCAGCTAGAGAAACGTGACTAAGCGTATCGCTCATCAAACTTTGATGACGCAAAATCAGAAAAATCCCCAAAATTGGAGCAAAAATACTAATAGCAACTACCGCCATAATCGCACGTTGCATAAAATCATATGAAAAAATCTCAGTCAGCATTATTAGCTCCTTTCTTTGTTAAAGCGTGAAGATCGAAGCAATGCCAAGGTGTCTTTTGACTACGCACCAAGTGAATATTACGGTCAGCATAATGCTTTACCTCATCTGGATCATGCGTAATCATTAAAACAGATTTTCCATGTGTATGCGCACTATGATGCATTAATTCATAAAATCTCTCAGTTGTTCCAGCATCCATACCAGTTGTTGGTTCATCCAAAATAAAAATATCAGGGTCTGAAGCAAAAATACGTGCAATAACAATGCGTTGTTTCTGACCTCCAGATAAACTTCCGATACGTTTATTTCGATTTTCCCACATACCTACAGATTCTAGACTCACTTTGACATGTTCCTCATCATGCTTAGTCAAACGACGGAACCAACCATTTCTAGGGTATCTACCAGATCGTACAAATTCATGCACTGTTGAGGGGAAACCAGCGTTAAAGCTAGCAATCTGCTGTGGCAAATAAGCAATGCGTAATTTCTTACCATCCTTATTTGTTTTAGAAATTGTCACCTGACCACTTTTGGGTGTTAAAATACCAAGCGTAGCTTTTACCAAAGTTGATTTAGCTGCGCCATTTTCCCCAGTTAAAGTAACAAATTCACCACTATCTAAATGATAATTAATTCCTTCCAAGACAGGTTCACTATCATATTGGAAAGACAAATCTTCTACAGTAATATATCTCATTTACACCCTTCTAGCTCATCTGAAAAAGCAGTCAAAAATTTTGAAATAACAGTCTGTTCTTCTTCCGAAAAGTCATTAATCATTTTTTTATACACTGATAATGTCGCATTATGGTGATGACTATGCTCATCAGCGACAGGTTTAGCTAGCTCAGTTAACTCAAAATAAGTTACACGAGCGTCATCTTTATTTTTCACAGGAGCAAGCATTCCCTCTTTTACTAAGCATTTAATCGCTTTAGTAACTGCCGCCTGACTAATATTCAAACGTTTTGCCAAAGCAGAATTTGTCAATCGTTCTTGGGACAAAAGCATCAAGATATGCTCCTGTGTATTAGTCAATTCAACACCACTTTGACAAGCACCAAACAATAACTCGTGCTGATTTTCGGCTTTTAATAAAATCTCATTCACTAGACAATCAATTTGTTTTTCTAGCTGCATATCAACACTCCTCTCATATCATTAACCAGTTAATTATATCAAAAAGAAAAAAAAGAATCAATTACCTGATTCTCTTCTATCACAGTATCCGAACCTTATAAACTTCTTTACAAAAACCTCGCATACTATTAACCAAACGATCTGCTTTCTTCTCCGAACGACATAGCCCAAAAACCGTTGGCCCACTTCCTGTCATTAAAGCAATATCAGCCCCGCACTTTATCATTCGATCTTTAATTTTTTGTATAAACGGCTTACGCTTAATAGTAATATCTTCCAAAGAATTTCCCATGTGAGAAATAATCTGATCATAATCATTAGCTAAAACAGCTTTCTTCAAAGAATCAATATCAACACGAGAAATTGTCTCACAATCAATCTCAGGAAAAACTGTTCGAGTAGATACACCAAAATCAGGTTTAACCAAAACAACCCAAGCCGATAAAGAAGTATTTAAACACTCCACAATCTCTCCCTTGCCAGAAATACAAGCACAGCCAGCACTAAGACAATAAGGGACATCACTTCCAACCTGAAATCCAATCTCAATCATCTCAGACTTAGATAATCCCAATTGCCACAACTTATCCAAAGCTCTAATAGTTGCAGCTGCATCAGTGGAACCACCACCTAAGCCTGCACAAATAGGAATTGTTTTTTCCAATTCAATCTTCACACCCGATGATATTCCATATCTATCCTTTATAAGCTGTGCAGCCTTAAAAACATCATTCTTAGCATTTAAAGGCATCTTATGATTATTAGATTCAACAATAATATCTGAGCCTGAAATCTCTGATACCGTTACATAGTCATTCAAATCGACACTAACCATAACCATTGATAAATCATGATAACCATCAGGCCTTTTCCCTACGATATCCAATCCTAAATTAATCTTAGCGGGAGCCTTTTCAATAATAACCATTAAACATTCCTTTAAAAATATTACATCTATTATAACAAATAATTCGAAAAGAACCCACCATAATAAACTTTGTTCAGTAAAAAAGGAAAATATTTTCAGATCACTTACAAAATAGTTAACAAAAATTTAAAGCCACAAAAAAGCAACCCGAAGGTTGCTCA
>NZ_DGTE01000039.1:0-3116 GCF_002393675.1 Streptococcus sp. UBA4344 | reverse complement strand
TTGTTTCAATGTGGTTCTTGGGAATTTTATTAGTATTCTCAATGATTTCAGTAGTTTTAGTACCACGTGATGACGCTAATGCTTTCAACACAAAAGAAGTTACTACTTACCGTAACCTTCCACCAAAAATTAGTGATAACCTTCCATTCTGGAATGGTAAAATTACGTATTCTGGTAATACAGAAGCTAACGATGCTTATGCAGACCAAGGTGTTCCAGAAGGAACAAAATTCATCCTTGGTACTGATAACCTAGGACGTAGCGTTGCAAAACGTATCATCGTAGGTGTTCGTATCTCACTTCTTATTGCTATTGTTGCAACATTGATTGACCTTTTGATTGGGGTAACTTACGGTTTGATTTCAGGATATGTTGGTGGCCGTGTTGACATGGTTATGCAACGTATCATTGAAGTTATTTCATCAATCCCTAACTTGGTTATCGTAACAATGCTTGGTCTTTTGCTTGGTAATGGTGTTACATCAATTATCATTTCAATTGCCATCGTTGGTTGGACATCAATGGCTCGTCAAGTACGTAACCTAACACTTTCTTACCGTGAACAAGAATTTGTTCTTGCTGCTCGTTCATTGGGTGAAAGTGCTCCTAAAATCGCATTTAAACATATCCTTCCAAATATTTCAGGGATTATTATTGTTCAAATCATGATGACAGTTCCAAGTGCCATCATGTACGAAGCTGTGCTTTCAGCTATTAACCTCGGGGTAAAACCACCAACAGCATCACTTGGTTCATTGATTACTGATGCTCAAGAATACTTACAATACTACCCTTATCAAGTAACTCTACCAGCCCTTGCTTTGGTATTAATCTCACTTGCTTTCATCTTGTTAGGTGATGGTCTTCGTGATGCATTTGATCCAAAATCTGGTGATCGTTAGGAGGAAAAAATATGAGTGAAGAAACAATTTTACAAGTTAAAAACCTCCATGTAGATTTCCAAACCTACGCTGGAGAAATTAAAGCCATTCGCGACGTCAATTTTGATTTGAAGAAAGGCGAAACACTTGCTATCGTAGGTGAATCTGGATCAGGTAAATCTGTAACAACAAAAACATTGATGGGGCTATCAGCTTCAAATGCAACAATTACAGGTGAAATTGATTTTAAAGGTAAAAAACTTACAGAACTAAAAGAAGACGAATGGATCAAAGTTCGTGGAAATGAAATTGCAATGATTTTCCAAGATCCAATGACAAGTCTTGACCCAACTATGAAAATTGGTCAACAAATTGCTGAACCAATTATGATTCACGAAAAAGTTTCAAAACAAGAAGCTTGGAATCGTGCACTAGATTTGATGAAAAATGTTGGTATTCCAAATGCGGAAGAACACATCAATGATTACCCACACCAATGGTCAGGTGGTATGCGCCAACGCGCTGTAATTGCAATTGCGCTTGCTGCTAACCCAGATGTGTTAATCGCTGACGAACCAACAACTGCCTTGGATGTTACTATTCAAGCTCAAATTCTTAACTTGATGAAAAAAATTCAAAAAGAACGTGGTTCATCAATCATTTTTATCACCCACGACCTTGGTGTCGTTGCTGGTATGGCTGACCGTGTTGCAGTTATGTATGCTGGTAAAGTTATTGAATATGGAACAGTTGACGAAGTCTTCTACAATCCGCAACACCCATATACTTGGGGCTTGTTGAACTCAATGCCAACAACTGACACAGAAGCTGGTAGCTTACAATCAATCCCAGGTACACCACCAGATCTTCTTAACCCACCAAAAGGTGATGCTTTTGCACCACGTAACGAATTCGCTTTGGATATCGATTACGAAGAAGAACCACCAATGTTTAAAGTTAGTGATACTCACTTTGCTGCAACTTGGTTGCTGGATGAGCGTGCACCTAAAGTAACACCACCATTACCAATTCAAAAACGTTGGGCAAAATGGAAAGAACTTGAAGGGAGAAAAGCTTAATGACTGAAAATAGAAAAAAGCTTGTTGAACTTAAAAATGTCTCTTTGACTTTCAACGAAGGCAAAAAGAATGAAGTAAAAGCCATCAACAACGTCAGCTTCGATATCTATGAAGGTGAAGTCTTTGGTTTAGTTGGTGAATCAGGTTCTGGTAAAACAACTGTTGGACGTGCTATCTTAAAACTTTACGATATTAGTGATGGTGAAATCGACTTTAATGGAGAAACAGTTTCTAACCTTAAAGGTAAAGAACTACATGAATTCCGTAAAAATGTGCAAATGATTTTCCAAGACCCACAAGCAAGTCTTAATGGACGTATGAAAATCCGTGATATCGTTGCTGAGGGTCTTGATATTCACAAACTTGTTAATAGTAAAGAAGAACGTGACGAAAAAGTTCAAGAATTACTTTCTCTAGTAGGTTTGAACAAAGATCACATGACTCGTTACCCACACGAATTCTCTGGTGGTCAACGTCAACGTATCGGTATTGCACGTGCTCTTGCTGTACAACCAAAATTCATTATTGCTGATGAACCAATTTCTGCGCTTGACGTGTCTATTCAAGCTCAAGTTGTTAACTTGATGCAAAAACTTCAACGCGAAAAAGGCTTGACTTACCTCTTCATCGCTCACGATTTGTCAATGGTCAAATACATTTCAGATCGTATTGGTGTAATGCACTGGGGTAAGATGCTTGAAATTGGAACATCTGAAGATGTTTACAATAACCCAATTCACCCATACACTAAGAGTTTATTGTCTGCAATTCCAGAACCAGATCCAGAATCTGAACGTGAACGAGTGCATCAAGTTTATGATCCAAGTGCAGAACTTGATGGTCAAGAACGTGAAATGCGTGAAATTACACCAGGTCACTTTGTACTTTCTACTGAAGCTGAAGCTGAAGAATATAAAAAAGCATTATCATAATTATAAAGGGAGCTTATAGCTCCTTTTTTGTGTGTAAAATTGTATAGGAGTCATTTTAGTTGCTTTTACTGGAAATAAGTATTAGAATGGCATTGTGATTGGTTGCTGGTAATCAGCACGATAGATGAATATTAGTAATAATTGAAAAAATCAAAGAAATTTTCATAAAAGCATTGACACTCTATAGTAAATTTAGTATACTAATATAGCTGTTGTCCGAGAGG
>NZ_DGTE01000034.1:0-26679 GCF_002393675.1 Streptococcus sp. UBA4344 | reverse complement strand
AACCGCAATTTCTGGACCAGCATGTAAAAGCATTGTGTATGTTGCTTCACGTGATAGAGTTGATCCAGGAACATTTGTAATTGTCAAACTTGGAATACCCATTTGATTTGCTTTAACCAATACTTGACGGCTATCAGCAGTTTCACCAGATTGAGAAATCATCACAAAGAGTGGTTTTTTACTCAAAAGTGGCATGTTGTAGCCCCACTCAGAAGCAATACCAAGTTCAACTGGTGTATCAGTTAATTTTTCAAGGAATGATTTTGAGGCAAAACCAGCATGGTAAGATGTTCCTGCAGCCAAAATGTAAATACGATCTGCTTCTTGAACAGCTTTAATGATTTCTGAATCAACAGTCACTTGATTGTTATCATCTGTATAAGCTGTGATTAATTTACGCATTACAGTTGGTTGTTCATCAATTTCTTTCAACATGTAGTAAGGGTAAGTTCCTTTACCAATATCTGATAAATCAAGCTCAGCTGTGTAAGAATCACGTTCAACGGAATTACCTTCATAATCCATTACTGATACAGAATCTTTTGTCAAAACAACTAATTCTTTATCATGGATTTCCATAAACTCACTTGTTTCACGAATCATGGCCATTGCATCTGAACAAACCATATTATAACCGTCACCAAGACCAATCAAAAGCGGTGATTTATTTTTAGCAACGTAGATAGTATCAGGGTCCTCAGCGTCTACTAAAGCAAAAGCATATGATCCTTCAATAATATTCAATGCCTTTTTGAAAGCTTCAATAACTGATAAACCTTGTTCAACAAATTCTCCAACTAAGTGAACTGCGATTTCAGTATCAGTTTCTCCTTTAAGATGGTGATTTGAAAGATATGTTTCTTTAATTTGTAAATAATTTTCAATAACACCATTGTGAACTAAGACAAAACGTCCAGTTTCAGATGTATGTGGGTGAGCATTTAATTCAGTTGGTTGACCATGTGTTGCCCAACGTGTGTGACCAATACCTGTATAACCAGCCATATCAATTCCGATTTTAGCACGTAGGTCAGCAATACGTCCGACTGATTTAATTAAACGACCTTGGTTAACGCCTTCAGTAACATAAATTCCTGCTGAATCATAACCACGGTATTCTAATTTTTCAAGACCTTGCATCAAGATATCTGTTGCGTTTTTATTTCCAACAACACCAACAATACCACACATATTTTTTTACCTTTAGTAGGGAATTCCTACCATCTCTTTCTTATTTTTTAAAATTGGTATAGTCTAATAAAGACTCTCTAAAACCTTACAGCAACAGTATATAACTTTACTTATAGCTTGTCAACAAAAACATTGGTATAGTTTTAGCTATACCAATTAATGATTGGTATAAAAGCAAAAACAGAGTAGCTTAACTACTCTGTTGTAATAAATCCAAATTGATTGAGAGGTAAAACTTTAAAAGTTACAACACCTCTTATTTGACTGTCTTTAATTAGACCAAAACTACGACTATCATTTGTATTCTGACGATCATCATTTAAAACTAGATAGCTTCCCTTTGGAACCTTGTCATATTTTCCATTAGAAACAGTGTTAACAGAAAAATCAGAGGTAAAAGGTTGTTGCGTATCAGAAGTCGACAAATATTCAGATTTAATTTTACTAATGTATGATTCTTCTTTAACTTGATTATCGACGTAAAGAATATCATCCATTACTGTCGCACTTTGCCCTGCTGTTGCAATAACACGACTGATATAAAAAATACCATCTTTCTTGTAAACAATGAAATCTTTGTAGCGGGGTTCTCGATTACGATTAACAACTACAACATCACCGTTAGAGAGGTATGAATTAGCAGCATCTTCATGCACTCTAAATGTTGAAAAAACAAAAATTCTCAACAAGAATATCACTAAAATAGCAATTAAGACCAAAATAATATTTCGAATAAAATCGCGCTTAACCATAATTTCTCCTATTCTTTATTCCATTATACCATGTTTCTGTACATAAAAAAAGTAACTATGTGACTTTTGACACAATGTTAAGCGAGAATTACTTGCATACTATCTAAAAATTGGTTAAAAAGATAAACAATGTCCTGTTTTTGCCCCTTTTGTGCCCCTTGCTAGCATTTTGATACAAAAAAAGCCCTATCACACAGGCCGTAAAGCTTGATATGATAGGCTTTTTATTATTTAGGTTATTTTACAGTGCGGATACGCATTGTGTTTGTACCACCTGAACCAACAGGAACACCAGCGACGATAACGATGTTATCACCTGATTGAACCAATCCAGATTCAAGAGCAGCTTTTTCAGCAACTTCAAACATGTCATCAGTTGATGCAGGTTTTTCAGTTACAACTGGAATAACACCCCAGTTAATCATAAGTGATTTTTGAGTTTTTTCGTCAAATGTTACAGCCAAGATGTCAGCATCTGGACGGTATTTAGAGATAAGACGAGCAGTGTTACCAGATTCAGTAAGAGCAACTACAAGTTTGATATCCATTGAGCTTGTTGCATCTTTAACTGCTGAAGCCACAACTTCTGTTTTAGAAGTACGAGCGAATGATGATGAATCAAGACGTCCGTATTCGTTAAGAAGAGTTTGAGCGTTTTTATCGATTGTAGCCATTGCACGAACAGCTTCAACTGGGTATTTACCATTTGCAGATTCACCAGAAAGCATTGTAGCATCTGTACCATCGATAACAGCGTTGAATACGTCAGATACTTCTGAACGAGTTGCACGTGGTTTTTCAGTCATAGATTCAAGCATGTTTGTTGCTGTGATAACTGCTTTACCAGCTGCGTTAACTTTAGTGATGATCATTTTTTGGTAAACTGGAACCATTTCAAATGGAACTTCGATACCCATGTCACCACGAGCGATCATGATACCATCAGCAGCTTCGATGATTTCGTCAATGTTTTCGATACCTTGTTGGTTTTCGATTTTAGCGAACAAACGAACGTGTCCGTTACCAGTTTCTTCACAGATTGCACGAACTTCTTGAACGTCTTTTGCAGTACGTACAAATGAGATAGCGATAAAGTTAAGACCTTGTTCAAGACCGAAACGGATATCGTCGTTATCACGTTCAGCAAGAGCTGGGAATGGGATTTTAGTGTAAGGAATGTTTACACCTTTTTGTTTAGCGATAATACCATCGTTTTCAACTTCAACAACAAATTCACGAGTTGAATCGTCTTTAGAAACAACACGAAGACCAAGTTTACCATCGTCAACAAGAACTTGTTTACCAACTTCAACATCATCGTAGATGTCAAGAGCACCGGCAACGTTCAAAGCGATAACATCGCGAGTTGATTTGATACCTTGTTTTGTAGCAACACGGATTTGTTCACCAGTTTTATATGAATATTCTTTAGCGTCGCCTTCAAAAAGTTCAGTACGGATTTCAGGACCTTTAGTGTCAAGAAGGAAACCAACTTTTTGACCAGCAATTTCTTCTGCACGACGTACAGTAGCCATACGTTCACCTTGTTCGGCGTGGTCACCGTGTGAGAAGTTGAAACGGAAGACGTTTGCACCTTCTTTAATCAATTGAGCGATTTTTTGTGCTGATGCCTCAACATCAAGGCTTTCACCCCAATATCCATCTTCACCAAATTTTTTACCGCCACGGATTTCAACCGCAGGACCAAGTGTTGCAACGATTTTTACGCGTTTATTCATGATAATATGAAACTCCCTTTATTTTTAAGCCGAATGAACGACTATTAATAACAATAATTTTTAATCTATAAATACTATACTATTATAAATGAGCAATGTCTCGATTTAATTGAGCAAAGTCAAGACGTGCTTTGTGTGGCATGTTAACGATAATGCTACCATCTTCTGCCAATGAGAATAGAGCACCTTCTTCTTTAGTACCAAGAATTGGGCTTTCTACCAATTCTTCGTTGTGGATACCAACAGCAAGTCCACCACGACCTTGTTGAAGCAATTCAACAGCGTGAGCACCCATCCAAGAAGCAAGAACACGATCACGAGGTGATGGTGCACCACCACGAAGGATGTGACCAAGGTTAGTTGCACGAAGGTCGCTAGTGTCACCAGCTTCTTTCATCAACTCTGCAAATTTTTCAGCATGCATTACACCTTCAGCAAGAACGATAAGGTGACGTTCTTTACCTTTGTTTTCGTAACCATCTTTAACTTTTGCAACAACATCGTTGATGTCATATTCTTCTTCAGGAATAATGATTTGGTCAGCACCTGCAGCAATACCTGCCCAAAGAGCGATATCACCAGCGTTACGTCCCATTACTTCAACAACGAATGTACGTTTGTGACTGTAAGATGTATCACGGATTTTATCAAGAGCTTCCATAGCTGTGTTTACAGCTGTATCAAACCCAAGAGTGTAATCTGTACCAGCGATATCGTTATCGATTGTACCTGGGATACCAACTGCTGGGAATCCGTGTTCTGTCAAGCGCATAGCACCGTGATAAGAACCGTCACCACCGATAACAACGACACCTTCGATACCGTGTTTTTTAAGTTGTTCGATACCAGCAAGTTGTCCTTCAAGAGTTGCAAACTCAGGGTAACGAGCTGATTGAAGGAAAGTACCACCACGTGACAAAATGTTTGAAACACTTTGAGCGTCCAATGGGAAAATGTCGCCATCGACCATACCAGCATAACCGCGGTTGATTCCGAAGACTTCCATTCCTTCTTTAATTGCTTTACGAACAACTGCACGAACAGCAGCATTCATACCAGGAGCGTCGCCGCCACTAGTCAAAACAGCAATACGTTTCATTTTGCTAATACTCCTTTTATTAATCTAACGTTCTTATTATAGCACATTACTTTGTAAAAAGCTTTACTTTATTTTATTTTTACTAAATTTTTATTGATAAATCGTTTTCACCGTATATGGTTTCAAAGCCTGTAAAAGCTCGCTATCCTTTTTAACAAGATGTCTCTGGCTCTGTAAGGTTTGCTTACTATCTTGATAATGCAAAATAACAGGAATATTTCCAGGATACTCTGACAAGATATCTGATACTTGAGCATCGTGTAAATGATTTGGCAACAATAACCACAAGCGTTCACTACTTGCTTCTTGTACATAATTTAAAATCATTTGCAAACGATTGTTGCGATTTTGAATTTTACCTGTCAAATAATAGAAACGGCCTTCTTGTAACATTTCTTTATAGCGCGCAAAAACTTCTGGGAACAAAGTGACATCAAATTTTTTCTGCGTATCAGTCACATTTAGAAAGGCCATTTGCTCACCCTTTGTTTTGGTTCTAATCACACGGATCTGAGATAACTCTATAAGTATAGTCGCTTCGGTATTTTCATGTAAATCAGCCAAAGCTGTGAACGCAACAGAGGATTTCTTTCCAATTTCAAGAAGAGGATGGGGACTGATTCCCACTCCTAATAAACCCTGCTCTTGTCGATATTTTTCAGCATTAGGAAAATCTTCAACATCAATCCAGCTATAAGAGTTTTCGGCAAATAAACTACCTAACTCGTTGACAAAGATAAAGAGTGACTCAAGATTTTCAATGATTTTCCTGCGATTTTTTTCAAAAGAATCAAATGCACCGATTTCCACCAAAGGGGTTATCAGCTCCTTCTTCTGATAGTTTTCAGGTAATTTTGTTAAAAAGTCTTCAATACTTGAAAAAGGTCGATTATCAATAATCCAGTAACACAAGTCACGAGAAAGAGCGCGCAAATTCTTCAATCCAAGATAAATTTGACCGTCAGATATTTTATCATTGTAAGGCACAGTATTGATATCAATCTTCTTAATGCGGAATTCAGATTCCATAGCATCTGTAATATAGTCAGCACTTGAATAGTTAAGCATGACATCGTAGAAAACAGCTGGATAATGTGCCTTAAAGTAGGCCAATTGAAACGCTAACGCTGAATAAGCAAACGCGTGACTTCTATTAAAACCATAGCCAGCAAATTTAGCCATTCGTGAAAATAGATCCTTAGCAGTCTCAATGTGACGCCCTAATTCTTGTGCTCCTTTTAGAAATTCGCTTTCCATTTTTTGCATGTCTTCTGCCTTTTTCTTCGACATAGCCCGACGTAGCAAATCAGCTTTACCAAGTGTAAAACCAGCATAAACTTGAGCAATCTGCATGACCTGCTCTTGATAAAGCATAATTCCATAGGTTGGCGCTAAAATTGGCGCTACCAAAGGATCAATCAAATCCACTGCTTCTTGTCCAAATCGACGCTTGATGAAGTTTTCCGTATAATCGCTAGCCCCTGGACGATTTAAACTTGTTGTCGCTACAATATCTTCAAATTTTTGTGGCTTAATTCGTTTCAGGAGATTAATAGCTCCTGGTTGCTCAAATTGGAAAATTCCCTTAGTTTTTCCAGCAGCAAATAAAGCAAGCGTCTTCTGATCCTCTAAATCAATAGACTTGATATCAATGTTAATGCCATAATCTTTAGCCACTTTTTCTTGCATGCGTTGCACAAACGTAAGGTTTCGTAAGCCAAGAAAGTCCATTTTAAGAAGACCGTTTGCTTCAACCGCTTGAGCATCATACTGGGTAATCATCATGTCTTCCCCAGCTTTTAAAGGAATATGCTCAGTCAAATTATCATCGCTCATCACAACACCAGCTGCATGGATAGAGGTCTGACGAGGATTCCCTTCTATCCGCTTAGCAATAGCAAAAGCTTTTTGATATTCAATCTTAGCATTAATAATTTGACGAAAGGCTAGATTTTTTTCATAAACTGATGTCAAATTATCTTTGAAACCAATTTTCTTTGTGATATTTGTCAGTTCGTGTTCTGGGGCACCAAAACGTTTAAAAACATCACGAATAGCTTGCTTAGCACCAAAAGTTGAAAAAGTTACAATCTGAGCTGAATGAAGGCTACCATATCGATTGCGAACATAGTGGAGAAACTCGCTACGATAAACATCCGGAAGATCAATATCAATATCGGGCATGCTGTATCGTTCTTCATTCAAGAAACGTTCAAAAAGAAGATTGTTTTTAACAGGATCAATTCCTGTGATATCAAGTGCATATGACACTAAACTTCCAGCAGCAGAACCACGTCCCATTCCCATATAGTAACCGCGACTACGACCAAAACGAAGTAAATCCCAGACAATAAGGAAATAATCATCAAATCCCATCTTATGAATCACTGATAATTCTTTCGTTAGACGTTCTTGATACTCTGGTAACCAAAGTTTTTTCGCTTTAAGACCAGCCTCTGTCAATTCTACCAGTTCTTCCTGTGCAGGTTTTTGTCGATTAAAACGTGGTAATTTCAATTCACTATTAAATTCATAATGAATGGAAGAAACAAGCTTTTCTAAATTATCTAATGCCTGTGGAAATTTCTGCTGAAAAGCTTGTGTTAAAATGTCACATGCCATTAAGTGCTGACCTTGAGGTGCAGGGGAAGCATCCTTTAAACTAATGTTATCGCGAATGGCATGAAGCATATGAAGTGTCTCGACTTCCTCAGTATTGAAGTAACGAACCGTATGTAAAGGAATCAGAGGCTTGTCATAAGCTTTTTCTTCTGCGTGGATATCTACTCCAATAAAATAATCAAAAGGAAGAGATAAAGCCTCCACTCCGTCAAAATAAGGCACAATAACAGCTAAACCTGATAAATAGTCTTTAAGGTCCTCTAACTGAATGTCAGAAGTCATTTGACGACTAGACACTTTCATCAAATTTTTATATCCAATTGTATCACGGGCAATCAAATACATGGATAACGCAAAATTATCATGTATGTTAAGACTTATTTCAAGACCTAAAACAGGATGCAAACCATTTTCTTTGGCTTTTGTAATAAAATGAAAGGCGGCATAGAGATTATCTTTGTCCATAATCCCAATGGTCTGGTAGCCTAATGCTTTGGCTTCTTTGACATAGCCCTCTAAGTCAATTAAACTATCCATAAAAGAATAGACTGTTTTGGTATCTAATTGGGCAAACATAAAAAGCTCTCCTTTCTTTTTTGATATACTTCTTCATCTATTATACACTAAAAATGAAAGCTCATTTCGATTTAAAGCAAAATAAGAGGACTTAACGATTGATTCCTTGACATTTCAAACTTATTTCTGTACCATTTATTTAGTACAAGACTTCTTCTAATTAATACAACATAAGACTTCTTTAAATTTTTAATAGAAAGGGGTTATCGTATGTCCTGGAAATTTGATGAAAAATCACCTATTTATGTTCAAATTGCACAACACATTAAGATGCAAATCATCAGCCAAGAAATAAAAAGTGGTGATCAACTCCCAACTGTTCGCGAATTAGCTGAGGAAGCTGGTGTCAATCCCAACACTATGCAACGAGCTTTTTCAGAACTAGAACGTGAAGGCATGGTTTATTCTCAACGAACATCTGGACGTTTTGTTACAGACGATACTGATTTAATCATGCAAAAACGTCGCGAAGTTGCCGAGGCTGAACTTCAATCATTTGTTTGCAACATGCAAAAAATAGGCTTTGAAATCGACGATATTGTGACGACACTAGAATCGTATATTAAGGAGAAAAAATAGGATGAGTCAATTACTCCAACTACATCACGTTA
The DNA here is from genome assembly GCF_002393675.1 of Streptococcus sp. UBA4344. Taxonomy (NCBI): domain Bacteria; kingdom Bacillati; phylum Bacillota; class Bacilli; order Lactobacillales; family Streptococcaceae; genus Streptococcus; species Streptococcus sp. UBA4344. Next base: position 18,089 of record NZ_DGTE01000034.1, on the reverse strand, counting down.
CTAAAAAATACAAGAAACATGTAGCTGTTGACGATGTGTCACTTTGCTTACCTGCCGGTAAGATTATTGGCTTACTCGGTCCAAATGGAAGCGGGAAAACAACACTGATTAAACTAATCAACGGACTTCTTCACCCAACAACTGGAGAAATCGTTATCGATGGCTTTCGTCCATCAATCGACACCAAAAAAATCATTTCATACCTTCCAGACACTTCTTATCTCAGAGAAGATATGAAAATCAAAGATGCACTTACTTTCTTCGAAGATTTTTACGAAGACTTTTCACGTGAAAAAGCAGAACACCTTTTAAATGATTTGAATCTTAATCCTGATGACATTCTCAAAAATCTATCAAAAGGTAACAAAGAAAAAGTGCAATTAATTTTAGTTATGAGTCGACAAGCCAAACTATATGTCCTTGATGAGCCAATCGGTGGCGTTGATCCAGCAGCTCGTGACTATATTTTACGCACAATCATCAACAATTACTGTGAGGATGCTTCTGTCATTATTTCAACGCATCTAATCTCAGAAATCGAACCAATTCTTGATGAAATCATTTTCCTTAAAGACGGAAAAATTATTTTACAAGGAAATACGGATGATATTCGTGAAGAGCACGGTCAATCCATTGATTCACTCTTCCGTGAGACTTATAAAGCTTAGGGAGGAATTATGTTTTCGAAACTTTTAAAATACGAACTTAAATCAGTTGGAAAATGGTATTTTGCACTTAATGCCTCGATTATCGCCATCTCATTTTTCCTTGGCTTTAGCATTAGATCACTGACAGAATACGCTGAAAATCATTCTGACATTAGTGCTCATAACTTTGCACAGCTATTTCCAATTCTTTTAGCACTTATTTTTGGTGTTCTAGTAGCAGGCGCTTGGATTGCTACTTGGGTTATCATCGTCCGTCGTTTTTACAAAAATCTTTTCGGACGCGAAGGCTACTTGACCCTAACCTTGCCGGTATCAACACACCAAATTATCTTATCAAAACTTATTGCATCATTGATTTGGATTGCCTTTAACACTTTAGTTGTGGCATTTGGTATTACACTACTTGTCTTGCCAGTATCAGGAATCGGTCACTTCTTAGCCTTTCTTCCACAAATTGGAAAAATGCTAACGCTTAAAAGCTGGTTGATTTTATTACTCGCACTAATTGTTTCAACCTTATCTGGTACATTAATGGTTTATCTTGCCATTACAATTGGACAATTATTTACCAACCGACGCGCTCTTATGGCCTTCATCATTTACTTTGGTTTAAACATTGCAGTGATTGCCATTTCTGAACTAACAGGTGGCAATCTAACTCATAATGGTATCAATAGCGAGTATCTAACTTTCACTACCATAGAATCGCTCATCGAAGGTATCATCTTCTACTTTGCTACTCATTACCTCTTGAAAAACAAAATTAATATTCAATAGTATTAAAAAAAGCCACCAGAATCTGGTGGTTTTTGTGTTTCCTTTTGGGTCTCCCAAAAAGGCAAAACTAGGCAAAACTAGGGAAAGCAAAAAAATAAAAAACGTTGATATATCAACGTTTTGCGTAACTTTGCTAAACTATGAAAAGCTTTGATGGAGCCGGTGGGAGTCGAACCCACGTCCAAACACCTGCCAATACATTCGTCTACAACCATAGGTTATGTCTTTTATTTAACTTAAGCTCGATACATAACTCAAACCTAGATTAAGCGAGCCTATTAATCTCTTTTTAACTAGCTAGGCAATAGTTAAACGTAGCTTGCTAATCAATGAAACCTCTAGCAAAACACAAGCAATTCTGTAGAGATCACGCGAGCTGGTTTTTAGGCAGCTACAGCGTAAGAATTTGTATTTTTTGCAGTTATATTTAACTGGCATTTTTACATCTGCCGATGAGTCGCGGAATGTACCTCATAATGCCTGTCGAATCCGTAACGACCCCAGAAATTATAAAGTAGTCAAAAGCTACGTTTGTTATTATAGCAAATAATGTTTAAAATAGCAAAAAAGAAATTCTTATGATATGATAAGAGTTATGAAAATGAAGATGTTTGACTATTATGCCTTTTGGCAGCGACTAATTAAGTTTCTAGGAATTCTAGCCTTAATAGGAACTTTTGTACTAGTCATCTGGTTCTACCATTTAGGAATATTAAACGATAGCAATGCACTCAAGGATTTTGTTAATGAGCATAGCATTTGTGGACCGCTAGTTTTTATCTTTGTGCAAATTTTCCAAGTCGTTTTCCCAGTTATTCCAGGTGGCGTCACAACAGTTGCAGGTTTTTTAATTTTTGATCCGATACTTGCCTTCTTTTATAACTACTTTGGCATTGTCATTGGTAGTATCATACTATTTATCCTTGTTAGGCTATACGGACGTAAGTTTATCTTACTGTTTATTGACGAAGAGACCTTCTATAAATACGAAGCTAAACTTGATACCCAAAATTACGAAAACTTCTTCATTATCTGTATGTTATCACCAATTTCCCCAGCCGATGTCGTTGTTATGATAACAGGATTATCCAGAATTTCATTAAAACGTTTCACGTTCATTATCCTATTAGCTAAGCCGATTTCAATTATTTCTTATAGTTATATCTGGATTTTTGGAGGAAACATTCTAAAATTGATATTACAACACTAAGCTTGAGCCTTGCTCAGCTTTTTCTTATTGATTTCTGACTGTAATTTTTTCAAAAAAATTTCATGTAAACATTTTCACAGTATTGAAAATTTCTTACATAGTAGTAGACTTATAACGAAGGAGTTTACTAATGAAGTTATACGTTCAATTTATGATTATTCTCATCTTTTCATTTATTGGGGAGGCGATTTCTAATTTACTCAATTTACCTGTTCCTGGTAGCATTATTGGGTTAGTGCTACTTTTTCTTGCCCTGGAATTCAAAGTCATTCGTCTGAGGCATATTGACGTGGTCGGAAATTTCTTGCTCAATAATATGACCATTCTCTTTTTACCTGCAGCTGTCGGAATCATGGATAGATTCAATGACATCAAAGATTATTTACTTCCTATCACCATTATTATTCTAGTAGCCATCTTCTTAAATGTCGCTACCATTGGTTTTGTTGTTCAATTCATCAAAACACGATTTGAAGGTGACTACGTTGATAAAGGAGGTCATCATGACTGATATTCTTACTAACCCTATCTTTGGTATCATGCTATCAATCCTAGCATACCTTATGGGCATGCTAATTTATAGACGCTTTCCACACCCTATTACTACACCTTTACTCTTAGCAACCTTTTTTATTATTCTCTTTTTGAAGGTTACTAAAATTTCATATCATGATTATTATATTGGCGGAAGCTATCTTAACACACTGATTGTCCCTTCAACTGTAGCACTTGGAATTCCACTTTATCGTTCATTCCACTTGATGAAACATCACATCAGAAGTATCTTAACTGGGATTCTTGCTGCTTGTATCGTTAACACAACGTTTACCGCATTTGTCGCAAAAACTTTTGGTATCAAATATTTCTTAACTATTTCATTATTCCCTAAATCAGTAACAACCGCTATGGCTGTAGGCATTACTGAAAAAATGGGTGGAATCACAACCGTAACACTTGTTGTCGTTGTCATTACTGGAATTTTAACCAGTGTTCTTGGACCAGTTTTTTTAAAACTCTTAAAAATCGAAGATCCAGTTGCTATCGGGCTTAGTCTCGGAGGAACAGGACACGCTATTGGTACTGGAACTGCTCTAAAATATGGACTAGTCGAAGGTGCTATGGGAGGTCTTGCAATTGGCATTACCGGAATCACTTACGTCATTATCAGTCCAATCGTTGCGCAAATCATTTTGAAATAATCAACATACTCAAAAAGCCTGTAACATTTGATTGTACAGGCTTTTTGAGTAGCAATATTAAGCTATAAGCAGACTACATAAGCGTTTAATAAAGATTTAAGCAAAGTGTTCACGAAGGTTAAAAACAAGTCCTATATGGACCATTCAGAGATAACAAAAAGAAGCCATTAAGGCTTCTTTTTAATGGATAACATAGTCCACTCTAGGGGAATCGAACCCTTATTTCAAGAACCGGAATCTTGCGTGATATCCATTACACTAAGAGTGGCAACTACTATATTATACCACATCAAAGTAAAAAGAAAAGACTTACAAAGTAAGTCTTTTTCTCATTTATAATTACAATTCAATATCGCCAAACAAGTCAGCCATTGAGAATCCAGTTTGAGTTTCTGGAAGTTCGTAATCACGTTTAGCTTCACGTTTTGGACGACGTGGACGTGATTGACGTTTTTCTTCGTTTTCAGCTTGTGCTGGACGTTCTTCAAGAGCTTTGATTGAAAGTGATACACGTTCTGCAGCAGCGTTAACATCAAGAACTTTAACTTTAACTTCTTGACCTACTGAAAGAACATCTTTTGGATTTTCAACACGTTTGTGTGAAATTTGTGAGATGTGAACAAGTCCATCGATACCAGGCAATACTTCAACGAAAGCACCGAAGTCAGTCAAACGTTTAACTTTACCATCAACAACATCACCAGCAGCAAGTTTTTGTTCTACACCGTCCCATGGTCCAGGTGTTGTAGCTTTAAGTGAAAGTGATACACGACCTGCTTCTTCGTCGATTGAAAGAACTTTAACTTCAACTTCTTCACCAACTGAAACAACTGATTTAGGTGAAACGTTACGTTCGTGAGACAATTCAGTCACGTGAACAAGTCCGTCAACACCACCAAGGTCGATGAAAGCACCGAAGCTTGTCAAGCGAGCAACTTTACCTTTAACGATTGCGCCTTCTTCAAGTTTAGAGAAGACTTCTTTACGAGCTGCAGCAGCTTTTTCTTCAACTACTTCACGACGTGAAAGGATGAAGCGGTTTTCAGCTGGAACAACTTCTTTGATTTTAGCTTCAAATTCTTGACCAACAAATTTTTCAGTGTTACGTACAAAACGAGTATCGATCATTGAAGCTGGGATGAATCCACGAAGTCCTTCAAATTCAACTGAAAGACCACCTTTAACAGCACGTGTACCTTTAACAGTAACAACTTCGCCTTCGCGACCAACAAGTTTATCCCAAGCTTTGCGAGCTTCCAAGCGTTTTTTAGAGACAAGGAAAGTAACTGTATCAGTATCTTTACCTACAACTTGACGAAGAACAAGTACTTCAACTGTGTCGCCAGTTTTAACGAAATCGTTAATATCAGCATTGCGATCGTTAGTCAATTCACGAAGTGTAAGAACACCTTCAACACCTGTTCCTTCGATAACAACGTTTGCTTGATCATTATCAACAGTTAAAACTTCCGCAGTGACAACATCACCAGGGTTTACTTCGCTAACACTGTTTAGCAAATCTTCAAATTCATTCATTCTAAAAAATCCTCCAACAAAAGCTAGCTTAAGCTAGCTTTTGACAACAATAATATTTCTCAAGGTAACCCGCAACGACAACAACTTTTATCTTTGACGGTGTCAAGCCGAAACTCGATACCTTTGACTGGGGTAGCTGGATTCGAACCAACGCATGAGGGAGTCAAAGTCCCTTGCCTTACCGCTTGGCTATACCCCAAAAACAATGTTCAATTACTTTCTAAAATTTTCATTTCAGAAATGGAAGGGGAGGGATTCGAACCCCCGAACCCGAAGGAGCGGATTTACAGTCCGCCGCGTTTAGCCTCTTCGCTACCCTTCCGTTACGACAAAAACTATTCTAGCATAGTTTTTGTTCTCTGACAAGTACTTTTCGCTATTTTTTAGCGATTTAGGTTGTAATTTTCAATAATACTTTCAATTGCTTGCTCTAAAGTTTTGAAAAGTGCTTCCACTTCTCCATTTTTGACAACAGCAAATTTGTTATCTAGTTCAGCAATTTCACCAATGACTTTTTTTCCAGCAGTCAAATTGTAGCCATCGACATTGGCATTATTGATAGCAACTTTGGCGTCAGCAAGTTGAATTTCGATTTTTTTATCTTTTTTGCTCATTTTTCCACCTCACGCTATTCATTTTACCGAAAAACAAAAAAGCTTGCAAGAGCAAGCTTTAAAATATTAGTCAACTTTATAAATCCAGCCTTCTGGAGCTTCAATGTCACCAAATTGGATGCCGACAAGTTCGTCATACAATTTGCGTGTCACAGGACCAACTTCTGTTTCGCTATAGAAGACATGGAAATCATCACCGTGTTGAACACCACCAATTGGGGAAATAACAGCCGCAGTACCACAGGCACCTGCTTCAACGAATTTATCCAATTCATCAAGTTTAACATCGCCTTGGATAGCTTTCATGCCAAAACGGTGTTCTGCCAAGTAAAGAAGTGAGTATTTTGTGATAGATGGCAAGATAGATGGGCTAAGAGGTGTGATAAATTCATTATCAGCTGTAATACCAAAGAAGTTTGCAGAACCTACTTCTTCGATCTTAGTGTGAGTAGCTGGATCAAGGTAGATAACATCAGAGAATTTGCGATCATGCGCCATCTTACCTGGAAGAAGACTTGATGCGTAGTTACCACCAACTTTTGCAGCACCTGTACCATGTGGAGCAGCACGGTCATATTCGTCTTGAATCAAGAAGTTTGTTGGTGCCAACCCCCCTTTGAAGTAATTTCCAACAGGCATTGCAAAGATTGTGAAAATGTATTCATCAGCAGGATGAACTCCGATAATGTCGCCAACACCAATTAAAAGAGGACGTAGATAAAGTGTAGCACCTGTACCATATGGTGGCACAAATTCTTCATTGGCACGAACAACTTGTTTTGCAGCATCAATGAATTTTTCTGTTGGCACTTGTGGCATAAGGAGACGATCTGCTGTGCGTTGCAAACGTTCTGCGTTCATATTTGGGCGGAACAATTGAACTGAACCATCTTTTGTGCGATAAGCTTTCAATCCTTCAAAGGCTTGTTGACCATAATGCAAAGCTGGAGAGGATTCTGAAATGTGAAGCATTGAATCTTCAGTTAATTTTCCTTCGTCCCATTTTCCGTCTTTGTAATATGAAATATAACGAAATGGTAATTTACGATAGGCAAAGCCTAGATTTTCCCAGTCTAAATCTACTGTCATAACTATTCCTCTTTCTTTGTTTTTATCCTATTGTACGCTTTTTAAATCTTTTTTCAAGTACTTTTTCATAAAATTCTGAAAATTTGTTCAAAAAAATAAATCGGAGAAAAACTCCGACTTATTATCGCTATTTAATTCTTGCACTAAAGACACCTTCATCAGAAATTTTATCTGAGATAAAGGAACCGTTACTTGTGCGCTCTGAGAGTGTCAAATCTTCCAAAATGGCTTGATAATGATTGCCCTTATTTGAGTAAACTTCCAAGGTTTCAATCTTATCAGAATCAAGTGGCTCAATGGTGAACAAATCAATATTCTGCACATCATTTGAAGCGTGTACTGGTCCTGCCATAAAGACGCGATGTGGTTTTGACTTAAGCTCCCGAAGAACTTGCAAACCGCGATTAGCACGGCTTGTTACTGGAATCAGTTCAGTCGCCATACGTTTCAAGCTACCACGTTGAGTTAAGATAAAGAAGCTTTCAGTATTAGCAATAAAGACCGCTGCTACAAAATCATCATCCTTAAGATTGATTGATTTAACCCCTGCAGCTTTTGCACCAACTACCGGCACTTCATCGATATTGAAATGAAGGGCATAACCGTTGTGTGTGACAACCATGACATCATCCAAAGCAATTGGAGCAATGGTTACAATCATGTCATCATCATTTTTCAATTTAGCATATTTAACAGATTTTGACTTGTAGGTACGCCATGGGGTGAACTCTTTACGTTCGAAGCGTTTCATTTGTCCAAGTTTTGTAGCTGCAAAATAAGTTTGCGGTCCAAATTCATCGACAATTTCAGCATAAAGAACGTATTCGTCTGTCGCAAAGTTAGTAATAGTTTGTGACAAATGTTCACCAATATCTTTCCAACGAATATCTGTCAACTCATGAACTGGACGATAGATAACATTGCCAAGATTTGTAAAAATGAGCAAATGTTGTGTGGTCTTAGCTTGAGAAACGAAGATCAATTCATCATCATCACGTTTGCCAATTTCTTCAACCGTTGAAGCGTTATAAGAACGCGGACTTGTACGTTTGATATAACCACCTTTTGTTACGCTGACAAAGGTATCTTCCTCAACAATCAAGCTTGCCACATCGATTTCAATGGTTTCAGCTTCATCTTGCAATTCTGTCAAACGTGGATTAGCAAATTTCTTCTTAACCTCACGTAGTTCACGTTTCATGACATTGTACATGGTACGTTCGTCACCGATAATGGCTTTAAGCATTGTGATGCGTTCACGAAGTTCTGCTTCTTCGTTTTCAAGCGCAACAATGTCGGTATTTGATAAACGATACAATTGCAAAGTTACAATAGCTTCTGCTTGTTCTTCGGAAAAATCATAGCTGACTTTTAAGTTTTCTTTAGCATCAGCTTTATTTTCAGAGGCACGGATAAGTGCAATAACATCATCAAGAATTGAAATGACACGAATCAAACCTTCTACGATGTGAAGACGTTTTTCAGCTTTTTCTTTATCAAATTTTGAACGGGCAACGATAATTTCTTTACGGTGTGCAATGTAACTTGTCAACATTGGAATAATACCAACTTGACGTGGTGTGTAGTTATCAATGGCAACCATATTGAAGTTATAGTTGACTTGCAAATCTGTGTATTTCAAAAGATAGTTGAGAATGGTTTGTTCATCAGCATCTTTTTTAAGTTCGATAGCAATACGAAGACCATCACGGTCAGATTCATCACGAACTTCCGCAATGCCGGGTACTTTGTTATTGACACGAACGTCATCAATTTTCTTAACAAGCACCGCTTTATTGACTTCATAAGGAATCTCAGTAACAACGATTTGTTTTTTACCGCCACGAAGGTTCTCAATGTCAGTTCGTGAGCGAACCGCAACACGACCTTTACCAGTCTCGTAAGCTTTACGAATACCGTCTTTACCCTGGATAATTGCCCCTGTTGGGAAATCTGGTCCAGGCAAGAATTCCATTAATTTGTCCAATTTAGCATTTGGATGGTCAATGAGGTAAACAACCGCATCAATCACTTCAGCCAAGTTGTGTGGTGGAATATCTGTTGCGTAACCAGCTGAGATACCTGTTGCACCATTAACCAAAAGATTTGGAAAGGCTGCCGGTAAAACCGTTGGTTCTTTTTCAGTATCATCAAAGTTCCAAGCAAATGGAACAGTATTTTTCTCAATATCATGAAGCAAATAGCCAGCAATCTCTGACAAACGTGCTTCGGTATAACGCATGGCTGCCGGTGGATCACCGTCCATAGAACCGTTGTTACCATGCATTTCAATCAAGGCCTCACGATTTTTCCAGTCCTGACTCATGCGCACCATGGCGTCATAAATAGACGAGTCACCGTGTGGGTGAAAATTACCCATGACGTTACCGACTGATTTAGCCGATTTACGGAAACCTTTATCAAAAGTATTGCCGTCCTTATTCATTGAATAAAGGATACGACGTTGAACAGGCTTCAAACCATCACGAATATCTGGCAAAGCCCGCTCTTGAATAATATATTTGGAGTATCGTCCAAAACGATCCCCCATAATGTCTTCAAGAGACATATTTTGTACATTTGACATAATTATTATCCTTTACATTTCACGTCAAAAAATTAACTTTTTCTATATTAACTAACAAAGTTTTTTACAACATTAAAAACTTTTTCTGACCAGGCAGAAAGACCATCACCATCGTACTTCAAATAAAATACTTTAGGGACTAAACAACTTGGAACCAAAGGCTCAATAACCTCTCGTTTATCCTCAGGAATAATGCAAAGATAAAGCTTGTTCAAAGAAATTTCATCTTTAACCTTCGCAGCGTGATAGCCATCAAATACATAACCATCACTTTCAATAATATCATCATATTTGAAATGGAAACTTACCCCCGGAACAAAAAGCGGACCTAATTCATCTTTTGTAGGTTCTCGTTCCAAAAGCCTTTCCATAGCAAGACGATAACCAGACGTTGTATTTGACCAGCCAAGCATCACATATTGAAAATAGTCAGCTGGATCTCCCGCAGCATTACGAGAACTCTGAACTAATTTCTCAGGTGACAATCTAAATGCCTTAACCGCTGATAGAATCTTGTTTTCTCTAAATATTTCTTTCGCTACTTGAACGGTACAGGTATGGCTTAAAAAATCTGAATATACATATTTACCTTTTTCTTCATAAGTTGAAGCAACTATTTTAGAACTTGGAGTATATGGAAATTCCTTACACGGCCTTCTCTCAATATCTTTTATCTTGTCACGAAGTACTTTATTCTCGCAGATAATTTGGGTAGTTCGAGCATTTAATTTCTCGTATGCTATAAAAGCAGAAATTTTTTCCAATTCCCAATCTTTTATCAAAGGATACTCTGATAAAACCAAATGATAAACTCCAGCCCATTGAATACTATATTTTTCAGTCCAGATATCTAAAAGCATTAGCTTGTCCTCTAAAGATATTAATTGACTATAATATCACTCATTAAAAATCAACTTTGTAAATAGCGATTAAAACACTGTATTTTCTTCCAAGGTGAATTTAACGTTGTCTTCGATCCATTTACGGCGTGGTTCAACTTTGTCGCCCATAAGGACGTTGACACGGCGTTCGGCACGCGCCAAATCATCAATAGTCACACGGATAAGTGTACGTGTTTCTGGGTTCATAGTTGTTTCCCAAAGTTGGTCAGCATTCATTTCACCCAACCCTTTGTAACGTTGGAGTTGAGCTCCTTTACCGAATTTTTGACGTAATTCTTCTAACTCACCATCAGTCCAAGCGTATTCCACTTGTTCTTTCTTACCTTTTCCTTTTGACATTTTATAAAGGGGTGGAAGGGCAATATAAACATGTCCAGTTTCAACCAATGGACGCATGTAACGATAAAAGAAAGTCAACAGAAGTGTCTGAATGTGGGCACCATCGGTATCGGCATCGGTCATGATAATAATCTTATCATAGTTAGAATTTTCAACGTTAAATTCTGCACCTACACCTGCACCAATTGTATAAATCATGGTATTGATTTCTTCGTTTTTCACGATATCAGACATTTTTGCTTTTGCCGTATTAAGCACTTTACCACGCAATGGCAAAATAGCTTGGAATTTACGGTCACGACCTTGCTTGGCTGAACCGCCGGCAGAATCTCCTTCGACTAGGTAAAGTTCATTTTTCTTAGGGTTCTTAGATTGTGCTGGTGTTAATTTACCAGAAAGAAGTCCTTTATCTTTCTTGTTCTTCTTACCATTACGAGATTCATCACGCGCCTTACGAGCCGCCTCTCTGGCATCACGCGCTTTAATTGCCTTACGAACAAGATTTGAAGCCACTTCACCATTTTCCAAAAGGAAGAAAGTCAATTTTTCAGATACAATACTATCAACAATTGGACGTGCTAGAGGACTTCCTAATTTATCTTTGGTTTGTCCTTCAAATTGCAAATGCTCTTCTGGAACAAGGATAGAAAGCACCGCAGATAGCCCTTCACGGTAATCAGAACCTTCTAGGTTTTTATCCTTTTCTTTTAATAAACCAGACTTACGAGCGTAGTCATTCATAGCTTTGGTAATAGCTGATTTCAAACCAGTCTCATGAGTTCCACCATCTTTTGTGCGAACATTGTTAACAAAAGAAAGAATGTTATCAGAAAATCCGTCATTGTATTGAAGTGCTACTTCAACTTGGAAGCCCTGATCTTCACCAGTTACCCAAATGACAGGTGTCAAGGTTTCCTTATCTTCATTGAGGTATTCAACAAAGTCTTGCACCCCATTTTCATAATGGAATTCTAGGTGTTCTGCTTCTTCTGGACGATTATCAGTTAATGTCAAGGTAACATTTTTAAGCAAGAAAGCTGATTCTTTCAAACGTTCAGCAATCGTGTTAAATTTAAAATCAACCGTTGAAAAGATCGTGTCATCAGGCATGAATGTAACCATAGTACCTGATTTAGATTTTGGTGCTGTTCCAATCTTTTTAAGAGTTGTAACAGGTTTACCACCCTTTTCAAAACGTTGTTTATAAACAGCGCCATCACGAGTAATCTCAACTTCTAGCCAGCTAGAAAGGGCATTAACAACTGAAGAACCTACCCCGTGAAGACCTCCAGAGGTTTTATAACCACCTTGTCCAAATTTACCACCAGCGTGGAGAACCGTGAAAATAACCTCTACTGTCGGAATCCCCATGGCATGCTTACCAGTCGGCATTCCTCGACCTTGGTCTTTTACCGTAACACTGCCGTCTTTGTTAATAATCACATCAATCTGATTACCAAAACCAGAAAGTGCTTCATCGACGGCATTGTCAACAATTTCCCATACTAAATGATGTAGTCCTGTCGCATCTGTTGAACCGATGTACATTCCGGGACGTTTACGAACAGCGTCCAATCCTTCTAATACTTGAATGGCATCGTCATTATAATTATTTACATTAATTTCTTTTTTAGCCAAAAGCGACCTCCAAATAATTCATCTTTTTTATCTTACAAGTTTTTTCAGTATTTTGCAAAAAAAAATCAAAGTTAATAACGATTTTACAAGGAAAATCACCAATTTTTTCATGAAATAGTATATCAAATTTAAAGCGTTATCACAAATTTAGCTTGATTCTTCAAGTCATTTATTTTTCAAATTTCTCCTTTTCTTAATAAGCGATTGTGTTATAATGAAAACATGAAAATTTTAGTTATGATTCTGATTGCTTACTTATTGGGGTCAATCCCAACTGGACTTTGGATTGGAAAATTCTTCTACCACACAAATCTTAGAGAACATGGTAGCGGAAATACTGGAACAACTAATACTTTCCGAGTCCTAGGTGCTAAAGCAGGTACGATTACCTTTATCATTGATATGTTAAAAGGGACACTTGCTGCACTTCTTCCTCTTATTTTTGGGGTTACTGGCGTCTCTCCAATTCTAATCGGACTTTTCGCCATAATCGGTCACACATTCCCACTTTTTGCACAGTTTAAAGGTGGTAAGGCAGTTGCAACAAGCGCTGGTGTACTCCTTGGTTTTGCGCCACTATTTTTACTTTTCCTTGTTGTTGTCTTTGTCATTACCCTTTATCTCTATAGTATGATCTCTTTATCAAGTGTAGTTGCCGCTAGCGTTGCTGTCGTTAGTGTTCTAATTTTTCCAGCCTTTGGCTTTTTGCTTCCGCACTACGACCTGCTCTTCACATTAGTGATTATTTTAATTGCAGGTATTATTATTGTGAGACATAAAGATAACATTACACGTATTAAAGTACACAAGGAAAATCTTGTTCCTTGGGGATTGAATTTAAGTCATCAAGAACAAAAAAAGAATTAGCAAAACGCTAATTCTTTTTTATTACTCTTAAGCTTTGTAGACAATGTTTCCATCACAGATAGTGTATTTCACGACACCTTGTAGTTTTTCACCAATAAATGGTGAATTTGAAGCTTTAGAAGCAAAGTGGTCAGACACGACACGTTCTTCTTTGTCAGCAAAGATAACGATGTCTGCAGGACCATTTTCAGCCAAATATCCAGCGTCAAAATCATACATTGATGATGGATTAATGGTCATCTTAGCAAGCAACTCTGACAAGGTCAAATCACCTGTAGCCACCAAGTTTGTCAAGCCAAGAGATAATGATGTTTCAAGTCCTGTCATACCTGATGGGGCTTTTGTGATGTCTTCGACATTCTTTTCATCAGCGTGGTGTGGAGCGTGGTCAGTCGCAATCACTGAAATAACGCCAGATTTCAAACCTTCAATAACTGCCAAACGGTCTTTTTCAGTACGAAGAGGTGGATTCATCTTAGCTGCAGAGCCTTTGATGAGAAGCAAGTCTTCTGTTTTTGAGAAATGTTGTGGTGCTGCTTCTGCAGTGACATTTGCGCCTAATTGTTGAGCAAATTCAACCACTTTAACAGATTCTGCTTTTGACAAATGTTGGATATGTAAGTGCGCACCACGGTCATAAGCAATCATAACATCACGCGCAATCATACTATACTCTGCCACCCCAGTTGCTCCGCAGAAATGGAATTTATCACGTGCAATCCCTTCGTTAAATCCAAGGATACCATTTAATTCTGGGTCTTCTTCGTGAACAGCAACAAAGGTATTATTTGCTTTTGCCAAATCCAAAGCTTCTTTCAACACTTTAGTACTTTGAAGTGGGATACCGTCATCTGAAAAACTGAGTGCACCATTTTCAAGAAGTTCTTTAAAGTCAGTCAAATTTTGACCATCAAAGTTTTTAGTGACTGTAGCGTTTGTATAAACGTGGATATTTTCTTTGCTAGCGCTCGCTAATACTTCTTTCAACGTTTTAACATCTGAAATAGTCGGATTAGTATTTGCCATCATAACAACTGATGTAAAACCACCAGCTGCTGCTGCAAGAGCTCCTGTATGAATATCTTCTTTGTGAGTTTGACCAGGTTCACGAAAATGCACGTGAATATCAACCAAACCAGGAGCTACAACAAGACCACTAGCATCAATGACCTCTGCATTTGCTTCTTCGATTGAGTCAGCAATTTTAACAACTTTTTTTCCATCAACAAGAACGTCCGCAACCTGATCAAAACCAGACTTTGGATCAACGACACGACCATTTTTAATAAGTAACATGTTAAACTCCTATCATTTCAACCAATCAATTGGTTCTAGGCCATCCTGACTGAGGTAAGCATTAGCTTGTGAGAAAGGACGGCTGCCGAAAAATCCGCGATAAGCTGAGAGTGGACTTGGATGCGCACTTTCGATGACATGATGAATTGGATTCGTAATCAAAGCTTTTTTCTTACGAGCATACCCACCCCAGAGAATAAAGACAACCGGTGTCTCTTTTTGATTAACCACTTTGATAATCGCATCGGTAAATGGTTCCCAAATTTGTCCAGCATGACCATTGGCACGACCTGCAGGAACTGTTAAGCAAGCATTTAGCAAAAGCACACCTTGCTGTGCCCATGGGGTTAAATCGTGGTGATCGCGTTGACCTAAATCATCAGCCAATTCTTTAAGAATATTTTGAAGAGATGGTGGTGCTGGAATATTCTCTGGTACTGAAAATGATAGTCCTTGCGCTTGATTCGGACCATGATAAGGATCTTGACCAATAATCACTACTTTAACATCTTCTAATGCTGTTGTTTGAATAGCATTAAAGACTTTCTCACGTGGCGGATATACCAATTCTTGCTGATAAACAGCATCCATAAATTGATTAATGCGACCAAAGTAATGCTCTGGTAATTCATTTTTAATTAACTCATGCCATGTTGAATGTTGCATGTTCACTCCTCTGTAGCTTTAGTATTTCCCTACTAAATCTAGCTTTTCTTTTGCCAAGACATGCCCTTCCATGGCATGAAGCAAATCATTCATGTAAAAACCATCTGTTAATGGCAATTCACAATCCAAAGCATAGACTGTTAGGGTATAAATATGGTCTCTATCCGGTGGATATGGCCCCATATAGCCATCATAAATATCTGAGTTATCCTCATTTAGAAACTTACTAACTAAGCTATTTTTACCATGAGTATGATTAGTATCTAAACGAGAAAAATCTTCTGAAATAGCTTTTACATCAGCTGGAACATCAGCTGGAACATTAGCAACTACCCAGTGAATATAAGCAAAACCACAGACTGGGATAGAATCATAGTCGACGAATGTCCAAGCAAATGTTTTCGTACCTTCAGGAGCATCCTCAATCGTAAACGGGAAAGAGATGACTGCATTTCCCCTAACCTGAACACTTGCTTTTTTAGCGTATGCATCAGGCAAAACATTATTTTCAAATGTTGATAATAGTTTCATTATAACTCCTTTCAAGCTTTAAACCAAGAAGGCCACTAAAGTTTTATCCTTAGTAGCCAAATACTAAATTTTATTAGTCACGCCAAGTTTCTTGGTTTTCTTTAAATTTGTGTAGCAAAGTCAAATCATCTGCAGTGATGTAACCTTGCACCTTAGCTACTTTGATAAGCTCTGTATAGTTAGAAAGTGTCACCAATTTCACACCTGCTTTGTCAAAGTTTTCAGTTGCTTTAGGCAATTCGTAAGTAAAGATTGCCACAACACCGATAACATCAGCGCCTTCACGTTCAGCTGCGGCAACTGCTTCTAGCACAGAACCACCAGTTGAGATAAGGTCTTCAACGACGACCATTTTTTGACCTTTTCTCACACGACCTTCAATTTGGTTACCTGCACCATGATCTTTTGGTTTGCTACGAATATAAGCAAATGGAAGATTCATTTTGTCAGCAATAATAGCTCCATGAGGAACACCTGCTGTTGCTGTACCTGCAATAACTTCCACTTCTGGAAATTCTTCTTTGATTTTTTCTACAAATCCATTTTCAATCAATGTACGTGTTTCAGGATATGAAAGTGTCACACGATTATCTGTATAGATTGGTGATTTAATCCCAGATGCCCAAGTAAACGGATCATTTGGTTTCAAGTAAACCGCTTGAATTTCAAGCAAATCTGATGCAATTTGTGATGCTAAAGTCATAATATTCCTCTTTTCTATAATAACTCAATGGTTGATGTAAAATATTGTTCTAAAAAATGGGTTGCTTGTTTTATTTGGTCATAAGTAACTATTTCACCAGCGGTTGTTAAAATCCATTTAGTCTCCACATCATCAGCACGATGAATAATGGCTACTAATTCCCCTTCGAATACTTCTAGGGGAGCTGAGACACTCTCTGAAATAATATAGACATCTTGCCACTCACCATCACCTCCAATCAAATTTGGAATGTAACCATAATTGATTGGATAGTTATTCCCGTATCTATCTTGATAACCGATTGGTCTATCAATAACCGCTGTGTAAGATTTCCTCATTGTTAACTCCATACCAACTCTAAAATAATTTTAGTATTCCAATACTAAGCATTCCATTCATCGTAAATGGCTTTGTAAGCCGCAACAGGATCATCCGCTTTTGTAATTGGGCGTCCAACAACAATATAGCTTGAGCCAATGGCGCTTGCTTGGCTTGGTGTCATCACGCGTTTTTGATCACCAACAGCAGCTCCTGCCGGACGGATACCAGGTGTCAAGCAAACAAAATCTTCTGACGTTGCCTCTTTGATGACAGCAACCTCACAAGCAGAACAGACAACCCCATCAAGTCTAGCTTCTTCTGCTTTTTTCGCGTAATGCATAACAGATTGAACAAGACTTGTCTGGATATTTTGATCTTCTTTCATTTGCTCTTCTGATGTTGATGTCAACTGTGTTACCGCGATTAATTTTGGACCTTGTCCAAGACCTTCACGCGCAGCTTTCATCATCTCAACACCACCTGCCGCATGAACATTAGTCATGTCAACACCAAGATTTGAAAGCACACGCATGGCTGACTTAACCGTATTTGGAATGTCATGCAATTTCAAATCTAGGAAAACTGAGTGTCCAAGAGATTTCACATAACGAACAATCTCTGGCCCTTCAGCATAATAAAGTTCCATACCAATTTTGACATAGAGCTTTTCATCAGCAGGAAACAAAGCAAGAAATGATTTCACATCATCAAATGACGGAAAATCAAGAGCAATAATCGGACGACTTTCGTGCATTTTTTCTCCTTTTTCTACAAAGAAAACCCCGCCCAAGGGCGAGGTTACACGAAAAGTAGGGCAGCAAGCACCCATTATTCAAAGATGATATCTTCTTTTTTCACGAACCTTTCTCGCCTCTCTGGACTCAATTAAAGGTTATTCAGTTGTTATTATTATATCTTTTTTTAATATCAAAGTCAAAAACTTACTGACTTTTTTAATAAAATAGCAAAACTTACTTGCCACGCAATTCTTGGCGAACTTCACGTCGTAACGTTTCAAGATCTTTGATGCCATATTGATCCATAACCTCAGGTAAACGGTCAATAATATTAGGACAGGCATAAGGATCTGCAAAATTAGCTGTTCCAACTCCAATAGCTGATGCTCCAGCAATCATCATTTCAATA